>NZ_BAAAZP010000070.1:0-41571 GCF_039536965.1 Nonomuraea antimicrobica
AGCACGCCGATCCTGTCTGATTCTTTCCAAGATCTGTATCACGAAGTCAGACGCAACCCACGGACGGCGCCGTGGTGCTGCATCATGCCAGCGGCGAGATCCCGCTCGCGGACCCCTCGCACACCAGAGCACACGTCCGGGCGCTGGCTGGCGCGCTGCTCGCAACCGTCGATCCGCCGCCCGCCCCGACGGCGTAACCGCCACAATGAGACCAGACACGACCCATTCGGAGAGGCCATGACCGACGACACTCCGCACGCGCGCCGCCGACCTGCCCGCCTCGCGTCGCTGACATTTCCTGAGAGCCCGATGAAAGACTTTCAACACCGGACCAACGACATGGGTGGTCATGATGAGTAGTCTCACCCCCGCTGAGCGGGCGGACGTTGAGAGCGCAAAAGAGGCCATTCGCGCTGCGGGTGCGCTGCTTGACTGGGATCGCGAGATTGGGAGCCAACTCGCCGATTCCCTCGGCAGAGCCTTGCCGGACGTTGACGAGGTCACGATCGGCCGTGTCCTGTTCTACGCTGCGGCCACAATTCCGCAGTTGGTTCGCACCGGCCACGATCCGCGCGCGATCGGCAACGCCTTCACCATCGCTGCCATCGACTTGACCGCGCTGGATTAGCGAGCAGTCTTGCCATGAACCACGGGGTCGGGACTGGTGAAGCCGCGTATTCAACTGTCGTGAGTTGTCGTACCGTCGGGTCTGATGGTGACGTTCTGTGTTCCCAGCGGCGTAGCGGATCGCGGCCATCAGCCTCGCCCGGGCCTCAGCCTGAGTTTGTTAAGTGATCCAGCTGGTCACGGCCAATGCGGGTGGTCGGTGGTGAGGGCGATGCGACTTCTCGATCACGATGAACGTGCCGCCCAGGCCCGCCGCCAGCCTGCAGCGGCTGCGCTGGAGGAGCGCCAGCGAGCCACTGCGGTCGAGCGCGACCGTGAACGCGCCCCGCGCGGAGGCGGCCACCGCCGCCGCCCAGCAGGCGCGCGAGGAGACCGTCGCGGTCCGCGCGGACCTGCAGGCGGCCGAGCGAGGAATCGGCGAGCTCGCCAGGCAGCCGGACCAGGCACGCCGCCTGAAGAGCACGGCACGCGACCTGGCGGCGTCAAGAACCCGCGAGCTCGAGCAGAGCGAGACCGCTGGCAGCATGCCGCGCGCGCACGAGCCCGGCATCCCGCCCAGCGAGCCGGGCCCAGCCGGATCATGACCGCCGACAGAACAGAGCCACGCATGACGCCACCCCTGCAGGGCACCGCGCACCGACGTCATCCCGACGATTTCGACGTCGCCAACTGGCACCGGCATGCTGGCGACCTGCTGGACGCATGGCTGCGAGAGGAGTTCACCTGGGCGGGCCGGCCGCTCGCCCTGTTCCTCGCCGAGGTGAGCGCCGTGTTCGACGACGGCCACCAGCTCGCGCTCTGGCAGGCCGCCGGGCCACCTACCGCCTTCCGGACCCGGGCGCCACGCCCAGCACCGATGCTCGATGACGCCGAGTACGACATGTTCCATCCCGTCTGGATGGAGCTGATTGAGGCGCCGTGGCTGCTGGAAGGTCGCCTGCTGCATCCGCACACCCGCTTGGAGATCGACCAGCATGCTTTCGCCCACAACGGCTCAAATCTGCTGATCGCGGTCCCGGACCGGCGCACGCCGGACGTGGCGCCACGGCCCGACCCGGACACGTCGCCGTACACGACCGATCAAGGTGTCCTCGCCGTTCCGCTATGGCCGTTTCGGGCGCTGTCGGCGATGCGTGCCGGTGCCGACGCGGCCACCGCCCTGCTGCTGCTGGCTGGCACCGCGGTGGCCGATTTCGCGGTGCACGAGGCGCTGGAGACCTATCAAGGAGTCTTGGGCCGCCCGGTCTGGGATCCGCACGACAGCCGGTATGAGCTGACCATCGAGGTGCGCTGGCAGATCACCGACATCATCACGCAGGGCTGGCCGGTGATGAAGCGTATGTGAGATCGGCCCGTGCTGCCACGAAGGCTCAGGCGACATGCCCCCTGGCTCATGACCCAGCCTTGGCCACCGCGGTGCTGACCGTCACTGCGCCGCGTTCCTGAAGCCCATCCCCCACGACGGCGCAGAGCCGCTCCCACATGGCCAGCCTCCAGGCAGCGCATCCAGGGCAATTGCCGACGTTCCACCCACACGCCGCTACTTACTCAGCGTCCCGCGCGGTCACCGAGGCCGGTCGGTGTCCTGGCGACGGCCGCAGCCGCCGAGGAGAAGACGGCCCGGTATGTCGTGGTCAATGTCGCCGACACTCCGCAGACTGCGCGGTGGATGTGATGTCGCCTGCGCGGTACGCGAGCGTCGTCCATGCCGGGACGGAGCGCCAGTTCTGGCGTTCGGGCCGGCACCTGCACCACGCTCAGCTACGTCTGGCGAGGCTGGGCCTCCTCGCCGAGAAACATGCCGAGGAGGCCAGGGCGGTTCTTAGAGGTCTTCCCGGAGAAGGGAGGGCGGCGAGTCGATGATCACGGCGTCGAACGATGGCGGCAAGGCCCAGGCCGACGCTGACGGCTGCGGGTCCGCATCGACGATCATCACCGGTCTCCGGGATTGGGCCAGGTCAGGGGCAGCAACCGTCTCGGTGGCCTTCTCGTACCCGCCTTGCTCGAAATCAATGACGACCCGGGGGTCGTTCTCGTCCTCTTCTATGCCCATGCCGCGAGCGTACGTGGCCGGTGGGCACCGAGCCACCCGCTTGGGAGACAGGGCCCGATTGGCTTTTGAGAAGAAACGATCTCGATCTCTGGCCACAACGAGGTGAGCGGGAACGGGATGGAGGACGACGTTCCGTCTGATGCCTGCGTGAGACGCGCGTACCGCGTTGCCGTTCTGGATTCTGTCCCATCCGGTGGAGCTCGTGCATCCCGGCCAGGTCCCCGCTTCGGGCAGCGGTGTGGGCGGCCCATTGGATCAGCAGCCCGCCCCTGTGACATGGCGAGGGTCGCCCGCCCCGCAACCCACGGCTGAAAGCCGCCACCGCTGTCGTGGACGAAACGCTCGCCGAACACTCCAGCAGCACCTGACAGGCGGCAATAGTCACGCGCGTACCGGCACTCGCAACGGCTGCAGCGACAACGCCGACGATCATCGAACGGGAGCGCGACCGGCTACAGAGTGAATGCCCCGGCCAGGCGGGCTGGCGCTACTCCCGCCGATCCATCTCGGCGAAGGCCACCGTGGTCAACTGCTTGCCCGAGGACGGTGAGCCCGTGATGTACTACCCGGGGCGAGCGAGCTGATCCTGCGCGCTGACACGGCACACGCAGACGCCCCCGCGGAGCCCTGATTGATCGCCGCGCGGCACAGTCGACGCGCCGTTCGACGCCCACCC
This sequence comes from Nonomuraea antimicrobica, assembly GCF_039536965.1. Lineage (NCBI taxonomy): Bacteria > Bacillati > Actinomycetota > Actinomycetes > Streptosporangiales > Streptosporangiaceae > Nonomuraea > Nonomuraea antimicrobica. Next base: position 3,357 of record NZ_BAAAZP010000070.1, read on the forward strand.
GTCACCCCAGAAGGAGCCGCCTACCATGATCGATGTCAAGGCAGCGCATCCGGGTTCGCTGCCGGCGCTCCACGCGAACGCCGCTGCCTACACGGCCTTCCGCCGTCACCGAGGTCCGCGGCCGCCAATACACGGTCTCTGAGCCTGTCACGGGCGCTCGCGAGGCGATGGCCCGGCTGCTGCGCACGGCCGCTCATGTTGGCTACGTCCGCCCGGCCACCTGCCCGGCCGACAGCGGCTGCTACGCCGTACTGGACATCCTCGACGGAGACGACGCGCAGGTGCAGGAGTACTGCATCCCCACCGCGAGCGCCTTCCGCTGGTGGTATCGCAAGCTCGATCTCCGGGTGGAGTACACCGACGGCGATCCGCTCCCACCGGAGTTGCTGCCAATCTGACCCCAATGAGCGCCAGCCTTCCCGCACGCGGTCGACGTGTACCTCGTCGACCGGGCCGAGCGCGCCGGGGTGACGCTCGAGCAGTTGTCTGGCCCGCTGTTCGCCTCCGCCTCCGGGCGGCGGCTCGACCGCAAGGACGTTGACGAGCTGGTCAGACGGATCGGCCGCCAGGCCGGAATCGAGGGGCTGCACCCGCACAAGCTGCGGCACGTTCGCCACCACGGCCGAGGAGGCGGGCGTGAGCGTGAAGAAGATCCAGGAGGCGCTCGACCACGCGCAGTCCTCGACCACCGACATCTACCTGACCGCGGCCAGGCGACTGGAGGACGACCCGTCCGACCTCGTCGCCGCAGCGATCGAATAAGACTCTGGCCTTCATGTCACCACCCCACAAAGATCAATCTTTGTGGGGTGGTGACTCATGCCGCGCTCGTATGCGCTGCAGCGCGCGAACCCGCCACCGGCCGCTCCGCCGCTCCCGCTCTACCTGCAGGGCCTGCGCCTGTTCAGCCGCCATTCGCTGGCCGAGTAGCTGCGCAATCTGCCCCGCTATCTGCTCGTCCGTCACGTCGGCGGCCGGGTTGTCGCTACTGCGGCTCGATCTCCGGAGTCCCAGCCCCATTTCGAGGGCCCACACAAGGAACGACGCAGCCATGCCCGTCAGCAGGCCGGCGTAAAAAAGCGACCTATTGGCCGCCCTCTCGACCTCAACGGAGATAAAGATGCCCCCTGCTGAACTGAATGGGTGCAATATCCTCACTCCAGGCCGGGCGGTGACGTCTGAGCTTCCCCCGCCAGTGCCCCGGACCTCCCAGCGGAACCCGGGACCTCTGTAACCCTCGGATACCGCTTCGGGCTTCAAGCCGCCCCGGTTCGGATCGATGGCCCACTTCACGGTCATGTCGGTACCACCTACATCGCGAAGCATCATCTCCGGAAAGTTGACGCTAGTCACAGGGCCGCTCGTCTCGAGAATCGGTTCGCTGTACAGGATGCGAATGGTTTCGCTAAAAATGGGCGACTGCTTATCACAGAAGCTCATGCGCGCAAGACGGTCCCCGTTGGCCACCACGTAGTTGTCGTCATCGAGGAATTGCCCATTGCTCCCTATAAGGTGGACGAAAGCGTCGATGCAGGACCCAGGCTGAGGCATGGTGGCGTTGAGGCTCAACGTGTTGTCCTCGACATTGAAATTGATGTTGATCTCGACGGAGGGGGGCGGCTCACTGAAACCGATCGTGATGACGCCGGGGATGCCCGGATCGGGAAACTCGGGTGCCGCCTGGTTAAAGCGCGAAAGCCCCCAGTAGCCCAAGCCTATGGCCGTTAAAAGCACTGCGACAGGGCGCCGTTGGATGCTTCTGATTCGCGTCGTTAGAACGCGAACGATGCCGAAGCGGCGGCGGGAACCTCGCATGATCCGTGAGGGGGGTGGTGGGAAGAGAGGCACATAGCGACCATGCCAGATCATGGTCGTTCATGTGTCTCGATTCTCGATGCGGCCGACTCGTCTGAGCAGGAACGTCTATACGTGGGGGTCCTTGCGGATCTTGCCAGGGCTTGACAACCGTGTGTACCCTCGTGATCAATCTGGGATTCGTGTAGTTACGTCGGATTTCTTTCTATGCGTACGGTTCGGACGGCACGCTGAGAGCGTCTCTCCCGCACGAACGCGAGCGTCCCAACCCCTCGCGGTACCCCCTGAAACGATTACGTCTCAGATCCGTGATCGCGAGCTAAGCCCTGGATACTCCCGGTCCAGGGCCTTTCACATGCCCTCACCCCCTCACGCCCGGAGGTCGCCTGACCATGTGGTGGCACTCGATCAGCTACCCCGAACAGGGCGGCCGCCAGCGCGGCATGCTCATCCACCGCGGATTCTGGATCCACTGTCGACGACACGTGAAAACTGGATCAGGCACACATTTCGTGATCGGACCCTGGTCAGTCGGTCAGCAGGATGCGTTTGCGCAGGAGATCGGGGTTGGCGCGGCCGTACATCTGTCGCTTGAGCATCTTGGTCCGGTTGACGTGCCCTTCGACGGGGCCGGAACTGTAGGGCAGGGTGAGCCCGGCGTTGACGGCGTCTTGGTCGCGGCGTAGCCCGGCGACGAAGGAGTGCAGCTCAGGCAGATCGTCGCCTAGAACTGCGGTCATCCATGCCTCCAGGTTCTGGCCGTGGCGGTGCGTCATCATCTCGGCGAACTGACGCACGTGCAGTCGAAGCGCCGCCAGCTGGGGACATGCGGTGATCAGCGACTGGAGCTGGCGGCGATCGCCGGGGTCGAGGCTGGTGGGGTTGCGCAGGAAACCAGCCGGTGGCCTGCCGGACCGTGGGCGGCCGCCCTGGTGTCAGCGCGGGAGGCGTTCCGTCGCGCCAGGGGCGGACGTACTGGCGGACGGTGGTGCCGCCGCCGCGATAGCCCAGAGCCTGCAGCTCCCGGTAGAGGAGTTCGGCATTGGTGCATCCCTCGGCCCACCGTCTGCGCAGGTAGGAGTCGAAGGCTTCCAGGGTCTTGGGTCGTCGGCCCGTTCCGTCGTGAACGAGCAGGTCATCGGGGCCGGCGGCACGGGCAAAGCGCCGGACGGTGTTGCGGCCCAGGGACAGCAGGCAGGCGATCTCCCGCAGTCCTTGGCCCTGCTCGAGCAGAGTATGAATGGCGGCATGCCGCTCGCGGGTTCGGGTGGCGATGCGGTCCTGACGATCGGTGGGCGAGCGGGGCGGGACGGACGGCGCCGCAGGTGGAGACGTTACGGTGCGCGTGCTGAGCGCGGTGGTCAGGTCGTGGAGGTGGTCGCGGTGGCGGGTGACGGTGCGTTCGACGGCCTCGCCGAGGTTCCGCCAGAGGTGCCACCTGTCCGCGACCTGGATCGCGTGCGGCGCTCCCCGGGCGATGCCCTCGGCATAGGCGCCGGCCCGGTCGCGGCAGACGATCTCGACCCCGGGATGCGCGCGCAGCCACGCGGCCAGGGTGTCGGCCGTCCGGTCGGCCAGCACGTCCACCACGGTCCTGGTGGACATGTCGATCAGAATCGTGCCGTAGGAGTGGCCCCGCCGCAGGGCGAAGTCGTCCACACCGAGCACCCGCGGACCGGATTCCAGTACCGGGTCCGGCAGGGCACGAATCAGCCTGATCAACGTCATCCTGCTCACTGAGGCCGCCAGCCGGCCGGCGAGCCGGGCTCCGGCCCGGCCCCCCAACGCCAACGCGATGGCCTGCAACGCCCTCGCCGCCCGGACGCTGCGGCGGCCGTAGTGGAAGCGCGGCAGAAGAACCGGTGCACCCGCAGGTGGATGAGCACCTCCTGGCCCCCGACTGCCGTATCGGACAGCCGTCGTTCATAGTGGCTGTGCACCCGCCGCGACGGTGTCCCACAGGCCGGGCAGGCGGCCTCCGCGGTGCCGGTTCTGGCCCGGATCCTTACCGTGGTTCCCGACCGGAAGACCTGCTCAACGCACACGCCGACCAGATGAGGGAACAGGACGGCGACCAGCTCCTTGATCAACACGCTGCAGATGGTTGTAATCAGAGGCATGGCTACCGGCCGGAACGCCCGAACCGTGATCTACTCAGCGGGTCCGATCACGGAAAGTGTGCCTGACCCTGAAAACTGACCCCCAGGCGGGACGCTCGGGTTCTAGTGCTTGTCGCAACACACCTGATCATGGAGGACGTGTTGATGGCGAGGCGAGGGCCCAAGCGAAGACTGGATGCGGAGTCGGAGTACTGGCGGCTGGTGCTCTCGGGTGTAGGGACGGTCGAGGCGTGTCGAGCCGACGATCGCCCGTGAGTAGATGTCGACCACGAACGCGACGTAGACCACTCCGCACCAGGCGGAAACGTGGGTGAAGTCGGCCACCCAGGTTGCGTTCGGCCGCTGGGCGGTGAAGTCGCGCCGCAGCCGGTCGGCCGCCCGCGCATGTCCCGGATCGGGCGTCGTGGTGCGGATCTTCCTGCCCCGCCGCGCGCCCTGCAGGCCGAGCACGCGCATGCGCCGCTCGACGGTGCAGCGCGCCACCCGATGCCCCTCCCGCAGCAGTTGCTGCCAGACCTTGCGGGCGCCGTAGACGCCGTAGTTGTCGGCGTGGATGCGAGTGATGTGCTCGTCCAGCTCGGCGTCGCGCACCGCCCGCGGCGATGGCGGTCGGTTCTTGGCGGCGTAGTAGGTGCTGGTGGAGATGGGGCAGCCGTGCTGGGTCAGGACACGGCAGATCGGCTCGACACCGAACACGCCGGCGTGCTGGTCGATGAAGGTCACGAGTGCGTGTGTGGCCGGCCGACTTAGATTCAGGATCTCGTTGGCGCGGCGGGCGCAGCCGCTTCAGCTCGGCCGACTCATCGGTGGTGCGGCCGGGCCGGCTGCCCCCATCGATCTGTGCCTGGCGGACCCAGGTACGCAGTGTCTCCGCAGTGCCGATGCCGAGCTTGGTCGCCACCGCGTTGATCGTGGCCCACTCGGTCGGGCAATCCGGCCGCACCTCGGCGACCATCCGAACCGCTCGACGGCGCAGCTCGGCGGGGTAGGGAGACTTACCTGGCATGGACTCGATCCTCTCAAGAGATCAAGTCTCCACCGAACTCGGGGCGATTCAGTGAGAAACCTAGCGTTCACCAACCTTCGATGACAATGCTCAAACTTCGCTTCAAAAGAATAGAAACGACAAGATCCCGCCTGATCTCGATGATCAGACGGGATCCCGTCAGCCTCAGTCCAGCCGTCTCAAGAACGGCCCGTCCAGGCGGCTCGGCGGGTGAGCAGGGGATGGAGCCTGTCGAAGGCCGCCGCGTGCGCGGTGCCGTACCGGGTGGTGTCGGTGACGGTCTGCGCTGACGGGTCGCCCCAGGTCGCCGCGTCACCGAAGACGAACTCGGTGCCGCGCTTGGGCGGGCGGCCACCGCAGGGGCTGGCTAGCAGGAACTCCTGACGGCAGGGGCCCGGCGGCGCATCACCCTGTCCGAGCGCATCCGCCCGAGGATCACCACGGGCAGGTCATCCAGCAGGAAGGCCAGCCGGGGCACGTCGTAGCCGGCGTCGATCACGATCAGGATGTCGGGGTCGCCTGTCTCGTGCTGGCCTGCCTGGACCAGGCCGGTGACGACCTCGCGCAACTGGCGGGCCGTCAGCGCGGCCAGATCGGCACCCGGCTCCAGCCGGATCGCATCCAACAGCGCGGTCCAACTGGTGCGGCCGGTCTCCAACGCGGCCACGATCGAGTACGACCAGCCCGGGATCATCCGATGCTCGTTCTTGGCCCGGCCGTAGGTGTGGCAGAACGAGCGGTCCGGGCAGGTGGCCGCGTCCGGCCGCAGCCACGGGCTGACGTCGGCGGCCAGCACGATCCGGCCATCGGCCGCACGGGGCAGGGGCGGACCCGCCAGCGCCTTGCGAAGGCGGGCGATCTCTATGCGGCCATGGTTGAGTCCGTCATACAACGCGCCGTGCCCGCGTCGATGCTCGGGTGCCAGCGCCAGATACACCAGCGTCTTGACCGCCCCGTCAGTGCATAACACCGCCTCGGTCAGCTCAAACAGCTCATCACCCCGCATGGTCAGGCACTGGTAGTACGCCCGCCGGAACCGCGACAGCGCGGCCAGCCTGTCGCTGCCGGTGCAGATTTCGCCGCTACCTGTTCGCGTCGCCGTTACGCATGCCAGCGTGGACATCGCGGTCACCGCCTCGTCTCGGCGACTTTGCACGAGCCCGAAGATGAGACGGTGACTGCCCCATGTCACGGCGACACACCGTACCGAAATGGCAACAGTCCGCTAAGCGTGGGAGCTCGATTTCGTCGCGGTCCGCGACGTTCACGAAGATCGAAACTTAAACGACAAGCTTAGGGAAGCATTCCAGAAGTCGGCGTAGCGGCCGCCGCTGCGGAGCAGCTCGTCGTGGCGTCCTTTTTCCACGATCCGGCCGCCCTCGAGAAAGGCGATGCGATCGGCGCGTCGGACCGTCCGCATCCGATGAGCGACCATCACGACCGTCCGGCCGGCCATCAGGCGTTCGATGCCCTCGTGGACGGCTGCCTCGTTCACCGGGTCCAGCGCCGAGGTCACCTCGTCCAGAAGCACGATGGGCGCGTCCTTCAGCAGAGCCCGCGCGATCGAGACCCGCTGGCGTTCGCCCCCCGACAGCAGCGCGCCGCCCTCGCCGACATTTGCCGCCCATCCGCCGGGCAGCCGCTCGATCACCTCGTCCAGCCGCGCGGCACTCGCCGCCGTCCGCAGCTCGGCCTCGGTGGCCTCGGGGCGGCCCAGCCGTACGTTGTCCTCGATCGTGCCGTCGAAGAGGTAGACGTCCTGGAAGACGATGGCGATCCGCGCCATCAACACCTCGGTGCCGATGGCGCGCACGTCCACGCCGCCTACGCGCACCGCGCCCGCGTCCACGTCGTGGAAGCGCGCGAGCAACTGCAGCAGTGTGCTTTTGCCCGCGCCCGAGGGGCCGACCACGGCGAGCCGCTGCCCCTCGGCCACGGACAACGATAGGTCATCGAACACCGTGCGGTCGCCATGCTGAAAGGCGACGGACTCCAAATCCAAGCCATGACCCACCGGCTGGATCGGTTCCGGTGCTTCCGGCAGCGGCGCGGTACGCAGGACCGCGTCGAGTCTGGCCAGTTCGGAGCGCGCGGCGCGGAGTTTGCCGCCGATGTCGGCCAGCGACAGGACCGGATCGGCGCAGCGGGCGGCCAGCACCAGGATCGTCAGCACCTCCGCAACACCGATGCTCCCGCCGAGCGCGAGGTAGGCGCCCAGAACCAGCAACACGGTGAACATCGCCTGCACCACGAGCGTCAAGCCGATCATGCCGGGCAACACCGACAACACGGTACGGCGGGACGCGCGCTGAAGTTCCCGCAGCGCGTCGTCGAGCAACGCGAAGCGTTGGACGCTCCGGCCGCCGGCGCGCAGCACCGGCTGGGCCTGGAGGAACTCGATGACCCGCCCAGTGGCCTCGGAGTCACGTTCGTGGCGGCCGGCATCGCCTGCGGCCATCGAGCGGCCGGTCCAGATCTGGATCGCCGCCACAAGCGGTACGGTGACCAGCGCGGCCAGCCCTAGCTGCCAATTGAAGGCGAGCATCACGCCAACGATCGTCACAGGGGTGACGAAGGCGGAGATGTAGGGCGCCAGCAGATGCGCGATCACGCCCATCGTCTCCAGCACGCCCTGGCTGGCCAGGACGGACACCTCACCGACTCGGCCGGTGCTGTACCAGCCGAGGGGCAGCCGGGCCAGATGATCGCCAAGCCGGTGATACATGCCACGCAACAACGTGGTTCCGGCGCGGAAACCGAACAGATCGCTGACATAACGCAGCACCGCGTAGATCGCGACCGCGCCGCCGAACGCGATCAGCCAGGACAGCGCGTCTGCGGGGTCGCCGCCCAACAGGGTCCGCAGCACGGGGACCAGCAGGGCGTAGGACAAACCCTCGACGATCGCGGTCATCGTCATCAAGGCCACGGTGCGACACACCGGCCGGGCGTAGTCATGGCCCAGGACGCGCAGCAACATGCGAATCATCGGTACTCCTTGGATTGCCAGAAAGCGGCGAACTTTCCGTTCTCTGCCAGGAGGTCGGCTGGCCTGCCCTGCTCGACGATCAACCCGTTGTCCAGCATCACGACGGTGTCGGCGTCGGCGATCGTCTCCAAGCGGTGGGCGATGACCAGGATCGTGCGATCGCCCTCCAGCGCCGCCAACGCCTGCCGTACCGCCTGCTCGGTCTGCGGGTCGGCAAATGCGGTCGCCTCATCCAGCACCAGGACGGGTGTGGCGGCGAGCAAAGCACGGGCGAGCGCTATCCGCTGCGCCTCGCCACCCGACAGCCCGGCCTCCTGCCCGAGCACCGTGTCGTAGCCGCGTGGCAGCTCAAGAATCCGATCATGGATGTTCGCCATCCGGGCTGCGCGCACCACGTCGTCGAAATCAGCATGCGGTACGGCAAGCACGATGTTGTCCGCGACCGAGGCGCGCAGCAGGCGTACGTCCTGGAAAACGAAGGAGACCGTCCGGTAGAGGTCGGAGCTGGCGAGCTCGCGCAGATCGACGCCGCCCAGGGTGATCGAACCGTGGGTCGGGTCGAAGAAGCGCGGCAGCAACTGGACCAGCGTGGACTTGCCGCCGCCCGAGGGCCCGACGATCGCGGTGACCGTGCCCGGTTCGAGGACCAGGTCGATCCCGCGCAGCACCTCGCGATCGTCTTCGTAGCTGAAGCGGACGTCACGCAGTTCCACCTGGTGGCCCCGCGGCGCGATCGGGTGCGCGGGCTCCGGCAGCGGCGCCACATCGAGCACGTCCCGGATCCGGCCGACCGCGCGCCTGGCGGTCTGCAGGTCGTCGAAGCTGTGGGCGATGAAGGCCGCCACCGGAGCGGTCAGGCCCAGTCCCAGCAGCAGGAAAGGCAGCAGGTCGGCCGGGGGCAGGCCACCTGTCGCGATCAGGGCGGTGCCGCCGATCAGGACGACCAGCAGCACGAACGGCGGTGACAGCACCAGTTGCATTCCGGCGGCGATCACGGAGAGGCCGCGCACGAAGCGGTAGTAGATGCCGACGAAATCGTCGGTGGCCGTGCGGAACCTGCGGTGGGCGCGTCCGGAACCGCCGAACGCCTTGACCACCGAGATGCCCTGGACGAACTCGACGACGGAATTGGCGATCTGCCCCATGGCCGCATCGAACTGCTTCTCCTCACGCAGCCGGGTCGGGGTCATCATCAGCGGGACGTGCGCCACGGCCAGCACCACCGGGATCAGCGTGATCAACGTGAGCCGCCAGTCGATGGTGAACAGGTAGACCAGCGAGAGCAGTGGCACCACGAACGCGGCGATGAGCTCGCCGGGAGCGTGGGCGATGAACGGGTGTACGGCACTGACGTCCTGGCCCACCACCTTGGTTAGCTCGCCGGTCCGGCGCAGGGAGAACCAGCCGATCGGCACGCGTCCCAGCCGCGCGGCCAGGTGCTGGCGAAGGGCCAGTTGCACCCGGCCGTCGAGCAGGTGCCCGATTCCGGATGACCCGGCCGTGAACAGCAGTCGGACGAGCAAGCCGACCGCACCGGCGATCACGACGAACCAGACATGATCGTGATCGATCGGGCCAGGCGCCAGCAGGCTGCGCCCCAGTTCGATGACCGCCAGCAGCGGTGCCAGACCTGCGACGGCGCCGATCACCTGCAAGATGACAACGGCGGCGAAGCTCCATCGGTAAGGGCGCAGCAGCCCTGCCATGGACTGTCCCGCCGCGTCATCGGCGTCCAGTGAGGGCGGGGACTGCTCCCTCGTCGGCGCAAAGTCGGTCGTGGTCATCGCTCTCCTGTCTTCGTGGCGGGCCCCCGTCAACCGACAGGCCATCCGGAGGAACTCGAGAATCTCCATCTGCGCGGCCTTCGCTTACGGAGCAAGGCAGGCATGCTGACGAAGGCTCGCCCTGACCGCCGTCTCCACGACCTGGAGCCCGCCGTGGAGCTCCCGATGCAGGTCGAGACTGGCGAGGTCGCACGCCTTCGCCGACATCACCGCCAGGAGCCTGCGGCGTCGCAGTGCCGAACGTGCTGCGGTCGTTCCTGCTGCCATCCCGTCTCGGCATGCTTGTCGTCTTGGTGAAAGCGACTTTCTCCGGCACGGTCAGCCGTACATCGCCATGCCATACAGAGCCGCAAGCGCTTCGTCGATGGGATGGGGCTGCGGCCTGCCCGTGGAGTCGAGCCTGTTCCACCTCTGCATGTTCACCGCGACGGACATCTGCCGCTTGCCGTCGGCGCTGGTCATGGCCAGTGCTCCGGCACCCCAGACGGTGCCTCCATGCCCCCAGAAGGTGCCGCCGCCGGGCACATCCATCGGGTACAGGCCCAGCCCGTAGTCGATGATCTTGCTCTCCTGGGAGATGACGCGCACGGTGCGCCGCATCTCCGCCAGCGACGACGGGCTGACGATCTCACCGGCGAACAGCAAGCCGAAGAACCGGTTGAGATCCGTGACGGTCGAGATCAGCGAACCCGCCGGCCCCACAAAGGACATGTCGAAGACGCTGAAGTCGCGCGGCGGCTCGATCATGCCGAACCACGCCTCGTAGATCTGCGACTGCGGCCCACTGAACCGCGGTCCATCGGGAAGCTCGGTGTCCCGCAGCCCAGCGCGCTCGATGACGTTCTGGGTGATGTACGTCTCGGCCTTCGTACCGGTTACCTGCTCCAGAAGCTGGCCGAGCAGCAGGTAGTTGGTGTTGGAGTACAACCCCGGAGTGCCGCCTGGCGCGCTGAAAGCGGGTGCGGAGACGCCCTTCTCGATCAGCTCGATGGCGTGAAACCGGGTGAGCCGGTGGTCGTCGAGGCTCTGCGGCCTCGTGTCGGCCACGGCCGGGAAGGCTTTGAGGGAGGGGTAGACGTACGGGAGGTATTCGGCAAGACCACTGGTGTGGTTGATCAACATCCGGACCGTGATCGCATCGCCGCGTTCTCCGGGAACCACCTTCGGCAGGTAGCGGCCGATCGGCGCGTCGAGACCAATCTGACCACCTTCGACCAGCTGCATCACCGCGGCGACGGTGAATGTCTTGGTGATGCTGCCGACGCGGTGCCGCATGTCGGCGGAGACAGGGCGGCCGGTGGCGACGTCGGCGACCCCGGCGGCACCGCGCCAGACCTCGTCGCCGTCACGTACCTCGGCGAACAGGCCGGGCATTCCGGCGCGGTGGACGTTCTCCAGGGCGGTGTTCAGCTCTTCGGGACTTCTCATGACATGCGTCCATCCGTAGGTGCCTGGCTCATGCCACCATTATGCACGCAGTGCGTGCAACACCAAGTGCATAGGTATGCTGATCTCCGACGAGAGGGATGAGATGGCAGGTAGAAGGCGTTGGTCGACCGAAGAGATCCTGGATGCGGCAGCGGAGCTGCTGCGCACGGGCGACGCCGGTTCGTTCAGCGTGCGCAAGCTCGCGGCAGTGCTCGGCACCGATTCCTCCAGCCTTTACCGGCACTTCCACAGCAAGACCGAGCTGCTGCGCGCGGTCGCCGACCGGATCCTCCTGGCCGCCATGGACGGCTACCGGCCCGACGGTGACTGGAAGCAGCGCATCATGACCCTGGCCCTGCGCGTGAGAGAGGCATTCGGCCAGCATCCCCAGGTCGCTGCGGTCTGGGGACGTTACGCCTCAGGCGGCACCGGTTCCCGGCTGATCATGGAAGAAGTGCTGCAGGCGCTGCGCGCCTCGGGACTGGCCGACGAGGAGATCCCTGTGCGCTACCACCGGATCGCTGTCCTCACCGCCGCGTTGATCGCCTCCGAGGCCGGGGTCAGCACCGTCACCCCCGAAGAGCACGAACAGGGCATGGAGCTGTTCCGCGTCGCAGTACTCGGCGCCGACCCCGAACGCTTCCCAACTCTGGCCCACTTCGCCCGCGACGTCCGCCCTCTCGGGGTGGACCGCCGCGCCGCGTTCGAAGAAGTCCTCGCTGTCCAACTCGCCCACATCGAGGCCGCAATCTGCCTGGGCTAGCCGACCTGGCCGCGCTGCTGCACATCGTGCCTGAACCACCCCCTGAACCAGCCGCGGGTCTGGGCTCAGATGCTCTCGGGAGCGCGGTCGTGGAAGGAGCGCAAGCCCCCGCCACGTCGGCACGGGCGAAGGCGTAGCGACCCAGGAAGATGTGCTCGTACTGGATCGGCGACAACCGCGCGCACATCTCATCGGTGACCGGGAAGCCCTGCTCGCGCACGTGCTTGACGGCCGCGTCCAGATACAGGCTGTTCCAGGCGATCTCTGGGGTAGCGATCTTGAAAAGCTATGCTTGAGCAGGTCGAACTCATGCAGTCGCGTCCGCATGAGCAACGCAGTAGGTCATCTTGGTGCCCCTGCGTGTAGCAGAGCGCTGGGGTCCCTGGGTCGCATTGGTTGCGCCGGGTGTGCCGGTGGCCCGCAGGAAGCCGGTAGAGGCCAGAGTGGCCTGCGCACGCCCTCACCGATCGCCCTATGATCACCGGGTGCCTTTACCGAGGATCGCGCCGAGCGCGCTCGTGATCATCCTGACGGCCGGATGCGGCGGACAGAGCGCGATGGCGGCTCGGACGCTCGCCGAGGCGGTGGCCCAGCAGGCGAAGGGCTCGACCGGAGTGAAGGTCAAGGTGGTGCCGCCGCCCAGGGTCACGGTGAAGGAGGAACGGACGCGCAGCACGTAGGCCTGCTCGTGCTCCTCCAGGAAGGTACGCAGCTTGGTGCAGGCGCCATACACCTCATCCCCGGTCAGGAAGTCGAAGCGGACGCCATCGGCGTAGGCGTCGCTCAGCAGGCTCACGCCGAGTTCGCCCTTGGTGGCGAAGACCAGGTTCAGGGGCAGCCCAGTGGTGACGGCCGTGACGGGGCTGGTGACCTGCTCGGCTGGGATCCACTGCCGGGCGCCGATCAGCGCATGCCAGGAGTCGGCGCGGACATAGGCCAGGTAGACGGTGTTGACGCCGTTGTCCACGCCGCCCGCGCAGCCCATGTGCTGTCTTTTGACGCCCGAGGTGGCGCTGCCCTTCCTCTCTTGGCCGGACTCATCCAGCGCGCCGACGGTCAGGCTTGCGGGCGCGGCGGCGGCGTCCAGGCGGGCGACGGCGAAGCGGCGCACCACACTCATCGCGCCGGAGGTGTCCCAGCGGGCCCCGTTCAGCAGCCACTGGGTGGCGGTCCCCGGCGTGCTCGGCGATCGTCCAGCCATTGCGTTTGGGCAGGTCGGACATGACGGCACGGATGTACTTGGCGGCCGCAAGCGGGGCTCGATCCGGGTGAACATCGGTGCCAGCGCGTTGAGCAGCTCGTCGGTGCTTCGCTGCACGCGCCGCACCTCTAGCATGAGCGCGGCAGCCGCTCTCGATCTTGTACTCGTCACACAGTCATGATCACGAGCGGCTGCTCTCGTTGTGCCTGCTTCCAATCTCAAGATCGCAACGGTCTATCGCCCATCCGTGCTGGTCACACCGTGAATGGTGACTGCCGCACTACGCTCCCCTCATGTCAAACTCAGAACTACAGCGGATCAATTCCTTCCTGTCGGGCTTCGCCCGCCGCCAGGCCGCGCGCAGCGTCGACCTTCCGGGCGGGTTCGCCGTATACGACGACGCCTTCGCACATTCCCGCGCCAATAACCAGGTCATCATCGACACGGTCGTTGACTCCGAGGCGGTGCCCGCCATCGCGGAGGAGGCACTGGGGCATCTGCCTCACCGACTGATCTCCGTCCTTGACCACGAAGTCGGAATGGCGTGCGCACAGCCACTGATCCGGGATGGATACACCCACTCCACCTATCTGGTCATGCTGCATGCGGGCCCGGCACCGGCCAGCGGGTCTGCGGAGGAGTTGGACCTCGACGCGATACGTATCCCATTCACCCGGCGATGGCGGGGGCTCCTTCCAGACGTCGACGACGAGGTCATACGCCATCTCGTCGACCGACGCGAGGCTCGCCGCCGCGGGGCCGACATCGTTCAATTCCTCGGTGCCCGCACGGAGGAGGGCGAGGTCGCCTCATGGGCCGACCTCTATCTGGATCCGGCAACCGGCACAGCCCAGATCGAGGACCTGATCACTTCGGAGGCCCACCTCAGGCGCGGTTACGCCGATGCCGTCCTGACCACCGCCTTGCGCCTGGCCGCCGACAAGGACTGCGGTACCCGGTTCCTGACCGCTGATGCGGCGGACTGGCCACGACACTGGTACGAGCGCCGCGGCTTCTCCGTCGTCGGCCACTCTCACTGCTTCGAACGGGGCTGATTGCCAGACATCGAGTGCCGGTGACAGGACGTCCGTGATCCTCAACAAACCATCATTCTCTTCAGTTCTCCGGGAAGATGGTCCGCTGACCAGCAGAGTCGCGTTGTGGCCAGTGACCAGTAGGTCTCTGTCGGGGCGATCTGATTGCTCGATCAACACGGGTCGATCGTTACGAAACCGCGCTCGCTGCGATGGGGAGCGGGCGTTGGCGGAGCGAGGCGAGCGGCGCGCAGATCCTCGAGCGCTCGCGCGAGTTGCTCACGGAGCCGCCGGTTCTCTTCGGTGAGCTGCCGGTTCCGCCCGTTGGCGGCTTCGAGTCGCTGGAGCAGCGAGGCTTCGGATGCTCGTTGCCGAGGTGGTACTACTGTCGTCGGCGAGGAGAGGGTCTGCTCGCGGAGTCGTTCAATCTCGGCTCGCAGATCAGGCTGGGTGTATAGCCGTGATCGAGAGACTCTGGGCCTTGCGGGCGATGGCCTCGAAGGTCACCGGGGCTCCGGCCGATTCCAGCTCACGCAATACCTTGAGGTCAAGTCGCTGCAGTTCTAGCGAGCCCCTGAGCGGCGGTGGGTGTGTGTCAGAGCAACAGCCCGCCGGTCGCCAGCACGTTCTGGCCGGTGACCCAGCGCCCGTCGGGTCCGGCCAGGAACGCCACCACCGCGGCAATGTCGTCGGACCTGCCCAGCCGCCGCAGCGCCGTGAAGGCGGGTGTCTGCTCCAGCGCCTCCGGCGGGTTGGCGCCGCGCAGCATGTCGGTGTCGGTGGCCCCGGACGAGACCGTGTTCACCGTGATCCCGCGCACGCCCAGCTCCCGCGCGGCCACCTTGGTGAACTGCTCCATCGCCCCCTTGCTGCCGCAGTAGAGCGACAGCGTGGGCGCGGGCACGAGCGTGTTGAGCGAGGAGACGCTGACGATCCGCCCGCCGTCGCGCATCACCCGCCCCGCCCACTGGATGGCCAGGAAGACCGAGCGGGTGTTCACCGCGAACACCCGCTCGTAGTCCTCGTCGGTGATCTCGGTCATGGGTTTCTGCGCCTCGGCAGTGGCGGCGTTGTTCACCAGGATGTCCACCCCGGGCAGCCGCTCCTCCGCCTCGGCGAACAGCCGCGCCAGGTCCTCCTTGCTCGCCAGGTCGGCGCGTACGGCGTGCGCGCCCGTCTCCTTGGCGACCTGCTCGGCCGCCTCGGCGGAGTGCTGGTAACAGAAGACGACGTCCGCGCCGTCGGCGGTCAGCCGCTCCACGATCGCCTTGCCGATGCCCCTGGAGCCGCCGGTGACCAGTGCGCCCTTTCCTGAAAGTACGCTCATGCCGCCAAACCTACGCCCTGAGCATGATCTTGCGCGCCTCGTCCCGTGGCAGGCGGTCCACGTACAGCTCTCCGTCGAGGTGCCCGGTCTCGTGCTGGAAGCAGCGGGCCAGCGAGCCGCGGGCCTTGGCACCCGTCACCGAAGCCGCCTAAGATCCACCCACGGCACCTACCTCGTCGAGCTATTCACACCGCTCCGAGGACGCGACCGTCCACGCCTCGCGACCCACACGGCCACGACCGTGACAACCAGGGCGGCGGCCGCCCCGGCCCCAGCGAGCATCGGCACGTCCGGTAGCGAATCGTCCGCGGCCGTGGTGTGTGCCGGCGACGGCTTCGGGTTCTCGGGAGGCTTCGGGGACGGTGAGGTGGACCGGTAGCCGACCGGTTCCACGAACTCCGGCATTTCATTGCGGTCCGCGGGGCCCGGATCGCCGAGGCCCCGGTTGATGTGCGCGCCGGGGCGGATCACCCCGTAGCCCAGGTAGTTGCTGACCGTTCCGGGCTTCCAGTCGTCGCCGCGGCCGGCCGTGTCGAGCATGACGCGCAGGACCTGCGCCGCTGTCCAGTCGGGGTGCAGGGACCAGATGAGGGCCGCGGAGGCCGAGGCGAGGGCGGCGGCGGCGTGGGCGCCGCCACCGTCGGGACAGTAGCGCCGGAAGGTCGCGTCGCACCAGCGGGGGATGTTCACTCCGGGCGCCGCGAGGGTCACGTCGTCGCCGTGCTGGGAGAAGTCGGCGACCTGCGAGTTCTCGTCGAAGGAGGCCACCCCGACGACTTCCGAGAAACGTGCCGGAGCCAGCGGCTTGTTGCCCTCCTTCGCGTTGTCGCCGGTGCCTGCGAACACCAGCACCTCCTTGGCGAGGGCGTCCCGCAAGGCGTATCGCTGCCCGGTCATGCCGGCACCGATGACGTACTCGCTGCCGACCGAGATGCTGATGATCTTCGCGCCGCGCTCAAGTGCCATCCTGATGGCCCGGTCGACGTGGTCGTCGATGCTCGGCAGTTCGTCGTGCTCGAGCAGCGGCACACGGATCGGGATGATCTTGGCTCCGGGGGCGAGGCCCTGGATGCCGCCGCCCGCGCCGGTCCCGGCGATCAGCTCGGCCGTCGTCGTTCCCTGGCCGTCGCGGTCGCCGCTGCCGGGGCGTCCTTCGGGGACGGACGCGTCTCCGCCGGGCAGCACCTGGCCCTTGAGCGAGGGCGTCGAGGGGTTCACTCCGGAGTCGATGACGGCGATCTTGATACCTTCGCCCGTCGTCTTCTTCCAGATCTGGTCGACGTTCATCCGGTCCAGGTACCACTGCCCATCTCTGGCTCCGGCCGCGTGCGCGGAGGACGCCTGACCGGTCAATCCCGCGGTGAACACCAACACGACGGCCAGAGCGCGCACGCCCGCATCGTATCGGGCGGCGACGGCCGACCATCGCCGCCCCGTCGTCCTGCGGAAGGGCCTTGAGAAGAGGGACGTCATGCACCCGATTGGATCACACCGATATGTAGGTCCACCACATCCGCAAACTCGCCGACCTCAACCAGCCCGGACGGCGGGCTCAGCCCGCCTGGAAGTACCTCATGGCCATGCGACGGCGCAAGACCATTGTCATCTGCCGCCGCTGTCACGAGGACATCCACGCCGGACGTCTTGCCAAGCCCTACCCGAAATGATCGCTGGAGAGCAGGGTGCGGGGAAACTTGCATGCCCTGTTCGGGAAGAGACCGACGGAAAAGGACCCGGCCAAGGGCACCTCGCCGGCGGTCGACTTCGCTCGGAGGGGGGCCGTGCGGAAAAGGACCTGCCCAGAGCAGGCATCTCGCCACGCGGCCTACCCAACCAGTCGGATCAAGGCGTGGCGTGGGCTGGCCTTCCGCTTCGACAAGACCCCGGCAGTTATCTGGCCGGTCTTCATCTCCGCGGGACCATCTTGTGGATCCGGAGCCCCGACCGGTCCAAAGATCTAAAATCCGTACAGGGCCTAGACCTGCCAAAACCCGTGCCTCGGGGGAGGACACCTATGGAGTTCCATGTGCTCGGCCCAGTGGGAGCGACCGTGAGCAGGCACCCCGTGGATATCGGCCCGGCAAGGCAACGGTGTGTCCTGGCGGCGTTGCTGGTCGACGTGGGGCAGATCGTCTCCACGGATCAGCTGATCTACCGGGTCTGGGCGGAGGCTCCGCCTCGCAGGGTTCGCAACACCTTGCACAGTTACCTCGCGCGCCTCCGTGCGGTCGTACAGTGCCCGGAGGGAGACGGCGTCACGCTGTTCCGCCAGGCGGGCGGCTACGTTCTGGATGCGCCGCGCGAGCAGGTCGACCTGCACCGCTTTCGCATGTTGGTCGATCAGGGGCGTGACGTCGGCGACGAGAAGAGGGCCGTCCGGCTGCGTGAGGCGCTCGGCCTGTGGCAGGCGGACGTCCTCGGGGGCGTGTCGGGTGAGTGGGTCGAGGGGATGCGCCGGCAACTGGATGAGGAGCACCTCACGGCCTCACTGCTGTACCAGGACATCCAGCTGAGTCACGGGCGGCACGAGGAACTGCTGCCCGGTTTACGGGACCTGGTCGCGTCCCATCCCTTCGACGAGCGGCTCGCCGCCCGGCTCATGTCGGTGCTGTCGCGATGCGGGCGCCAGGCCGAGGCGCTGCGACTGTACGAGCGGGTCCGCAGGGAACTGGCCGAGCAACTGGGCGTCGACCCTGGACCGGAGCTGCGCGCGCGACATCTGGAGGTGCTGTCCTCCGCGCCCGCTCCCGCGCGTCTCGCCGCCGTTCCGGCGCTCCCGGTACCCCGCCAGCTTCCGTTGGCGCCCATGGAATTCGAGGGCAGGGCGCGCGAACTGGCCGTCCTCGACCGGATGGACGAGCAGGACACGAATCCGGTCCTCACGCTCGTCGGCACCGGAGGCGTCGGGAAGACGTATCTGGCCCTGCACTGGGCGCATCAGCACCTCGACCGGTTCCCTGACGGGCAGCTGTACGCCAACCTGCGCGCCTTCAACCCGGCGGGCGAGTGTCAGGAGCCGGGGACCGTGCTGCGCGGATTCCTCGAAGGTCTGGGGGTCGAGCCCGCCGCCATACCCGCCGACCACGACGCCCGGTCCGCACTGTACCGATCACTGGTCGCGGGCAGGCGCCTGCTCGTCGTCGTCGACGACGTCCGCGACGCGGCCCACATCATTCCGCTGCTGCCAGGCAGCCCCACTTGCGTCGTGCTGATCACCAGCCGTAACCAGCTCGCCGAACTGACCGTCACCCACGGCGCCCGCACCCTCACCCTGGACGTCCTGCCGCCCACGGAGGCGCGCCGCATGCTCACCCGCCACATCGGCAAGAGCCGCGTCGCCGCCGAACCCGAGGCTGTGACGGCTCTGCTGGAGCATTGCGCGGGGCTGCCGCTCGCGCTCGGCATCCTGGCGTCGCGTGTCATGACCCACCCGGAGTTCCCGCTCGCTTTCCTGGCCGAAGAGCTGCGGGAGGAGTCCAGCCGATTGGACGCCCTGTACGTCGGCGGCCCGAACACCGACATCCGGGCGGTCCTCACCTCCTCCTACCGGGCCCTGGATCCGGCCGCGGCGAGCACCCTCGGCTTGCTCGGGCTCGCGCCGGGGCCGACCATCGGCCTGCGCACCGCCGCCGCCCTGCTCGACCTGCCGCTCCCGAGCGCCCGGAAGCTGCTGCGCACACTGGAGGACGCCCACCTGCTCCACCAGTACGTTCCCGGGCGGTACCGCATGCACGACCTCGTCCGCCTCTACGCCATCGAGACGGCGGAACGCGACATGCCAGACGGCGAGGGCGAGGTCGCAATGCGGCGCCTCGTCGGCTTCTTCCTCCGCGGCGCGATCGCCGCAGACCGCCTGCTGTATCCCAACCGCCTGCGGGCCAGACTCGAATTCCCCCGCTACGACGCCAACCAGCCGCCGCAGGACGTGGCGGAGGCGCTGACCTGGTTCGACACCGAATACTCCTGCCTGCTCGCCGCCCAGCGGCTCACAGTGGCGCGGGGCTGGGACCCCGAGACGTTGCAGCTGGCCTGGGCGCTCGACACGTTCTGCTGGCGCCAGGTGCACCAGAGGGACCGTATCGACCTCTGGGCGGCGGGATTCGAGGCCGCGGAACGGCTGGGGGAGCCCACCGGTCGCGCCGTGGCCCATTGGCGTCTCGGATACGCCCGCGCGTTGGCCGGTCAGCGCGATCAGGTCCTCCACTTCCTGTATTCGGCGCTGACCCTGTTCGAGGAGGTCGGCGACCGCGGGTCGGAAGCTCATGTACACCAGTCGCTCGGTTGGGTGCTCTCGCAGCGGGGCGAGCAGCAGCAGGCGCTGGACCACGCCCAGCGGGCTTCGGCCGTTTATCAGGTCCTCGACAATCCGGTCTGGGAGGCCAACGCGCTCAACGCCGTGGCCTGGTGCCTGGCCCAGCTCGACCGGCACGAAGAGGCCTACGTTCACTGTGAGCAGGCCCTCTCCCTGTTCCGCACGTGCAATGACCTCGACGGTGAGGCCGCCACCCTGGACAGCATGGGCTACATCGCCCACCACATGAGCAGGCACGGCGAGGCCATCGGCCACTACCTCTCAGCCGTGGACCTCCGCGACGCCACCGGAAACGCCAGCCAGAAAGTCGACTCCCTGGTCCGCCTGGGCGACGTGTACGCGGCGAGGCGCCGGCGCGCTGAGGCCCGCCGTACCTGGGAGTGGGCGGCCGGTCTCTACCGCAGCCAGCACCGGCTCAAGGACGCCGAACGGGTCCAGGCCAAACTCGACGCCCTGCTCAGCCCCCGGAACGAGCGGTCAGGCGGGCGGCGACGGGGCTGAGCAGGGCGCTCGCCCAGGCCGACCGCACCGCCTGCCGTGGAACTCCCACCGGACGCGTAGCGCCATCTGACAGGCGTTCAAGGATTCTTCCACGCTCGTTTCACGTCCCCCTGCCAGCCTGTCTCCCGGCTGGCTGCGGTCGGCCCTCGCACCACGCTGCAAGGCGAGAACCTGGGGGGATTTGTGATCCGTGTGGAGATTCTGCACACGTCACCGATATTCGCGGTGGGCCTGACGCACATCCTCTCCGACGCCGGGATGAAGGTCCTCGACGTGCGGAGCTCGCCGACCGAGTGCATTCCCTGGCTGGCGGACGCCCTTCTGATCGATCCGGACGCGTTGTCGGACGTCTTCGGTTCCATCTCCCGCTTCTCGGCGCACACGTCCGTCGTCGTGCTGCCCTGGAATGAGTCGTCCATGGACGACTCTTACCTGCTGGCCGGCGCCTCACTGGTGCTCAGCAAGGCAGCGCCCGGTGACGTGCTCGTGCACGGGATCCGCACGGTCATCACCAGGCCGTCGGCCAGGCGCGCCGAGCAGCCCCACCCGGCCGACCAACTGGCCCTGACCGAACGGGAGAGGGAAGTGCTCCGCCGCATCTCTCAAGGGCTGACCCACGGCCAAATCGCCACCCGCCTAGGCATCAGTAGGCACACTGTCGACACCTACGTCAAGCGGATCCGCGCCAAACTCGGCGCCGGCAACAAGGCCGAGCTCACCCGAGCCGCCCTGCTGGGCCGGGTCGCCGGGGTCGGCTGACCGGCGGCGTCGCAAGCAGGAAGACGCCCGCCGGACGTCAGGGACGCGCGCTCCCCATGCACACCTTGTCGGCGTCCCCGCCCAGGCCGGGGACGCCGATGTTGCTGCTGAACTTGCCGGCCACCAGCGTCCGGGCCGCCTGGTAGGGCTTCGGGGTCCCGAAACCCATGTAGCGCCAGACGATCGCATCCACCGACAGGTTGTTGTCGTACGACACGATCGTGCCGAACGTGAACTCGAAATCTCTCAACGAGAAACAGGCATTGGTGCTCCCGCTGGCGATCCGGTTGCCACCGAAGTTGGGCTTGTCGTAGATGCAGAGCCGGTTCACCGGGCATGAGAGGGCGGCGGCCGAGGGCGGCGCCGTCACCAGCATGCCTCCCGCCGCGAAGAGCAGTGCAGAAGCGGCAGTCGCTGTTTTCCTCTTCCACGTCATGTGGATTCCTCCTGGGGATACGGTCTTGGAACATGTTTGACACTGGCTGACCTGCTGCCAGGCGCAAACGCCTGGCAGCATGCGATGGCGCATCCTGAGATGGTGCCGCCAGGCCCGCAGGCCGACGGCGGTTACGACGTATGTGGCGTAGGCGCGGGATGACATGCCCGAGCGCTTGGCGCTCTTGACCCCCTGCCTCGTCCGGGTCACGCACTTTCCTTTACGTGAGCCTCCAGGAATCTGCGAATCCGTGCGCTCCCGCCTTCGACGTCCTCCGAGCGGAGCAGCCGATGCTCAGGGGAAATGGTTGAACGCGATGCCGTTGGTGAGGGACGTGATCCCGCTCTGCACTCCGTCGATTTTGACCGTTTGCCCCGACACGTGTTTCACGTACACCCGCATGAGGAACGTCCGGGTGCCGCAGGCGGAGTCGATCGGAATGCCGGACAGTGTGGAGTAGCCGACAGAATGATGCGCGTCGTCGGTGACGGTCCGGCGGGCGGACGTGCTGTGCGTGCGGCAGGTGTGACCGGTCGTGTCGAGCTGGATGAATTCGAAGCGCGTGTCCACGACCGCGTTCTTGCCGCGCGGGTAGGCCTCCATCTCGTCGGGGCAGGAGGCGGTCCCCTGGTAGCACGTCGTCAGTTCTACGTTCGCCCTGGCCGAGACGGTGGCCGCACCCGGGTGGGCCTGCCACTTGTGGACCGGGGTGCCGTCGTCGTAGAAGACCCAGGCGTCCCGCCGGGCCGGGCCGCCACCGACATAGGTGCAGGCGCCGGTGGGGTCGGCGCTCTCGCAGGCGGGGTTCTGCCACCAGCGCGCGCCAGCCTGGTCGGTGTCGTCTGCCTCCAGCCAGGTGCTGCCCGCGACCGCCGTCAGATGGTAGGTGCCCGACAGGGTCGAGTAGGCCGTTCCCTGAAGCACACAGGTGTAGACGCCCGCCGTCGGCGCGGTGAGGAGCAGGTCCGCATAGAGCGGCAGATGGCCCGGGATCGCATACGTGGCGGTGTCGCTGCCCTCGTGGTTGCGGGCTGACGCTGCGACGACGGGCACCGTTGCTCCCGCCGCGTTCAGGCACCTGACGCGCTGGGTCAGGCCGACGATGCCGGTCGTGGTGCTGGTGGCTTCCAGCCGGCCCCGCAGGTGCCGTTTCTCCCCGGCGGCCAGCGTCATCGTCTGCCGGACCAGGTCGACCGTGGCGCCCCGGGGGATGTCCGTGTCGGCCGCCAGGCTGACGCGGGTGACGCGCCCGGCGCCCGTGCCGGCCGCGCCGGCCGGAACGAACCCGAGCAGCACCGGCGCCATCGCCAGGGCGGCCACGAGCGCCCTGCGGTCGAATGACGTCGCGGTCGTGATCATGCGCGCATCGGCCCCCGCCTCTTCTCGGCGCCGCCCAGGGCGGTCGGCGCGGTGGTGTCCGCCGGTCCACTCACCTGGCTCCCGAAGCCGTGCCTCTGCGTAGAAGCGGGGCACGGCGAGCAGAGCATGCGGACGCCCGGGTCGCGAGACGCCCGGCGGGCGTCAGAAGGGATCCGCTCACCCCATGCACACCTGGTCGCGATAGTGGAAGGCCAGGTCGGGGTCGCCGATGTTGCTGCTGAACTTGCCGGCCACCAGCGTGCGGGCCGCTTTGTACTCAACCCCGTTGTAGTGCCAGACGATCGCGTCCACCGACAGATTGTTGTCATACGACACAATTGAGGAAAACGGAAAACTGTGCGAACGGAAACAGGAATTGGTGCTTCCGCTGAGGACCCGGTTGCCTTTGAAGTTGGGCTGGTCCCAGATACAGATCCGGTTCGCCGGGCAAGGGCCGTCGGCGACGGCAGGCGACGCTGTCACCAGCATGCCTCCCGCCGCGAAGAGCAGTGCCGAAGCGGCAGCCGCGGCTTTCCTCTTCCACGTCATAGAATTTCTCCTGTCGTGTTTAGCCTTTATGTATGCACAGTCCGCCGATCAAACCCCTTCCAGCCGCCAGCGAGACCCCGATCCTTCTGCGTCGACGCTCTGATTATCCGGGTATGTGTTAGAAGTAGGGAGCCCACAAAATGGGACTTGACCGCGCCGACGGCGAGGTGTACATACTCGGCGACTTTCGCGCTTCGCTGAACGTTGCGGGCCCTTCCCGATCCGGTCGAGGGTGATATCAAGGTCATTCGACATGACCCCCTCGGCGGGCTGATCCACGAATACGCGCAGGTCGCATAGGGCGGCCGAGTTCTTGGCACCCACAGGGTGGGCGACCGCAGCCCCGATGCCACCCAGCGACTGTTGAACCGCGCCCCCTGGGACACGCCGGGCGCGGTGAGCACCATCCGCCGCTTCGCCGTCACCCCTTTGGACACCGCCGCCCGGCCCGGCAGTCTGACCGTGGGCGCGCTGGATGAGTTGTGCTGGAATCCCGTCACAAGATCGCATCGGCACAGAGCGCATCATCGCAGCTCAACTAACGAATGGCGGCTGCCATGCTAGCCCCTGACCGTGGGCACGGTCAATACCCACATTTGCGGGACTCTCGATTTTCAACAACTCACCTGGATAATCGGAGAGCCGATGCAAAGGATCGGGTTCACGCCAGCGGCTTGAAAAAACTTGGCCAGGCGGACTGCGCCTAAATATGAGATCAACACGACAGGAGAAAATCCCGTGACGTGGAAAAGGAAAACCACAGCTGCCGCTTCGGCACTGCTCTTCGCGGTGGGAGGCATGCTGGTGACAGCGTCGCCCGCCGTCGCCGACGGCCCTTGCCCGGCGAACCAGCTCTGCCTTTACGACGGCCGCCATTTCACTGGCAATCGAATCATCAGCAGAAGCACTAATGCCTGTTTCTATCCGCAAGACGTCTCAGACAGGTTCCGCGCGATCATGTCGTACGACAACAACCTGCCGGTGCACGCGATGGTTTGGTCCTACCGCTACGACACCGGCGGCTACAGCGCAACTCGCGCGATGCCGACCGGTGGGTTCAGCAGCGACAACGGCGGCACCAACCTGGGCGCCTTCGAAATGGACCAGGTTTGCATGGGGCACGCGCGCCCCTGACGCCCGGCGAACGCCTCCCCACCCGGGCGTCCAAGTTGCTGCCACGCGGGACGGTAGAACGGTAGCAGCGCCCGGCATGGCACTCCGGTGTGCTTCGTGGGCCGACCGCCCCCGGCTTCCGGATGGCCGCAGCCGACCACCGCGACTTGCTGAAGGCCACCGACCCGCGCTTCATCATCGACAAGCCCAACAGCCGACTCGTCATCGACTGGCCGTAGAAGGGGAGCAGCGTGAGGAACCCCGCGATCGCCCGCCGCATCCCGCTGGTCTGCGGCCCAAGGCGCCCGGACTTCCGCTGGACAAGCGATTGCGGAACTCACCGCGCCGACCGTCGAAACGCCCGGCGCGGACCACCCCCAGCGGGTGGCCCGCGCCAGCGGAGTCCTCAGCTTCGCCGCGCTCATCG
This sequence comes from Nonomuraea antimicrobica, assembly GCF_039536965.1. NCBI lineage: Bacteria > Bacillati > Actinomycetota > Actinomycetes > Streptosporangiales > Streptosporangiaceae > Nonomuraea > Nonomuraea antimicrobica. The sequence continues at coordinate 28,280 of NZ_BAAAZP010000070.1, forward strand.
CCTCCGACAGCGGAATGCCCGACCTGGCCGCCGAACTGTGCTGGCGCCAACACAAGATCTTCACCGAAGCCGACAGCCTCAACCAGGACATCGCCGTCATGTCGCTCATGCCGCTGGTGAACATCGCCAGACTCCTCATCCGCGAAGGTGACGGCAGCGGCGCCCTTACAATGCTTCAGCAGTTGTACCGGGCCGCCCAGCAGCGCGGCACCACCGTCATCCGTGACCACGCCGTCGACCTTGCACCATGACCCTGCTGGTTAACTCGCGGCGCGTGGGTTGTGGTCCGTGATCTGACTGGGGTTTAGGTGGATCATGAGGGGGCGGACGGTCAGGTGGATACCGGCGAGAGATTGCGGCTGCGGCGGCTTTGGGCCCACGGCGGCGTCTGAGGAGGTCTGAGGGCCTGGGGTGCAGGGATAGTGGAGCTTGTTCTGCTGCTGGATGAAATGGGTGGGATCGTGGATGGGCGGCCCTGGGTAGGGCCTGGCCTCATCGCCGCCCCAGCGCTCGACGTACTGCGGGTGGAAGCCGTCACAGATCTCCCGCAGGGAGCATCCGCCGCACATCGGCACGTGGCGGTAACCGTGCCTCTCCTGCTGGCGGCGCTGCAGCGCGAGCCGGTCAGTGCCGATGCCGCGTTCATCCACACCTTCGTTTGGGCACCGGCGTTCACGTCGCTCGCGGTCGTGCCCGTGCTGCTGCTACCTGGCCGGGCCCGAGCTCACCTGGGCCCCTCGTAGACGGCTACCGTCAGCGTCCCCGGCCGCTGCCGATACTCAGGAATCTTCGCCACCAGCCGGACCTGGATGGTCACCGTCTTCTGGCTGCGCGGCTTCGGCCCGCCCAAGTCGGTGTACGCGCCCCCTTGGTTGGCAGGCGCGGCGGGGCAGTCGAGGAGGCCCTTGATCAGGCGGCCGTTCACCCGAACCTCAGTGCTGAGGCGGTCGGCGATGTCGCCTCCGCAGTACGCCTCGAAGGCCAGCGGCCTGCCCGTGTTCGGCACGGTGATCGTTACTTCGCGGGCGGCCGGCCAGGTGTCGCTCTTTTTCGTGATCAGGTTGAACTCGGGTGGCCGTCCCCCGAAAGCCGCGGGTGGTTCGGCCGGTGGCGATGCGGCCTTCATCGTGGCGGGAGGCGTCCACTCGTAGACGCCGAACCGCCATCTCTCCAGGCGCTCGTGCGGAGCGACGTTCTCGAACCCCTTGGGTGCTTCGACGGTGAACGTCGCCCGGCGCGTCCCGGCCGGGAGCGGCATCACATCGACCGGCCTGTTGCTCTGGCATCCGGCCGACAGGGAGGGCGCGGGCGACAGGGTGAACACCTTGGATACGCCCGTCACCTTTACGGTGACGTGCGGCATCATGAACATCGACTCCGTCGGGCAGTCCGCCAGGATGGCCAAAGGCTTGCCGCGCATCTCCACGTCGAACGTCACCGACTTCTTGCGGGGGGCGTCGAGCGTCGCCGTGGCGACCCTGCGGTAGACCGTCCCGTCCGCCTCCTGGAACTGAGCCGGGATCTGGCCAGCGACGGACGCGGCGATATGGCCGTCTTCGTCAGGCCCACGCAGGTTCAGCAGGCTCCCCGACGCCACGACTGCCACAGCCGCGAAGCCTGCGACGGCGCCGGCGGTGACAGCGGTGACGGCGGTGAAACGGCGGCGCCGGGCGCCACGCACCCGTGTCCGCAGCGACTCCCACGGGATCGGGCGCTCGACCGCGGGACGGCTGCGCTCCTCCAGAAGGTCATGGAGATCTCGCCGGTTGATGGGCATAAGGCTTACCCTCTTCTCACGAATGTGGACGCGAACGAGTCGTCGATCCGCAGCTTGGCCAGTGCCTTACTGGTCTGGCTCTTGACCGTCCCTACGCTGCACCCGAGTGTCTCGGCGGTCTGGGCCTCAGTCATGTCCTCGAAGAACCGCAGCACCACCACAGCTCGCTGCCGGGCGGGCAGCCGTCCGAGCGCCTGCCAGACGAGTTCGCGCTCGTCAGCCCGTCCCATGTCGTCGGCCGCCTGTGTCCGGTCAGGCGGCGATCCGGTCGTGACCTCCACCTGTCTCCATCGCCGCCGCCACCACGAAACGTGCACATTGACGATGATTTTACGGACGTACGCCTCGCGTTCGTTCCCCAAGCGAGACCAGGCCAGCCACGCCTTCATCAGCGCCGTCTGCACCAAGTCCTCGGCCACCGCCCAGTCCCTGGTCAGCAGGTAGGCGGTGCGGAGCAATGGTTGCCACGCCGCCGCAACGAACGCGTCGTATTCCGATCGATCCGCCATTCACAGGCCTCCCTCAAACGACAGTCACCCGTTCTACGCCGCCGGGGCGCGAGAAGGTTGCCCGCGACGCGATCCAGCGCCTCGGAGTTCCATCAGTTCCGCAGTGGACTTCCGGGCGCGCCTGCAGCGAATAGTCCCTTACGACCGCTCATATTCACGCCCGAGTCGCGAACCGCGGATCACCGCCGGAATAGTCCTGATAGGGAAGCAGCCGCCACCCCACGGCGTGCCCGTTGCGTGCCCGTCTGGGCGAGCACGGGTTGCGGGACAACCTTCGCTATCTGGCAAGATGGCGATCACAGACCGGGTGCGGTCTGGGCGCGGGCCAGACGACACGGACAGTTCGTTGCCGGTTATCTGGCGGCCTGGAAGGGCGGCGGGGATGGATCCGGTCATCGTCGAGCAGCCCGCCCGCTCGCCCGGCACCTGGACGACTTCCTCACCGACCTGGCCAACGCCGACGCCTCCCCGCACACCCGGCGCGCCTACTGCGGAGACCTGCTGCAGTTCGCCGTCCACCACGGCGGCGAGATCACCGAGCTGTCGCTGGCCAGCCGCAAGCGCAAGCGCGCGGCCGTCGCCTCCTTCTCCAAGTGGGCGGTCCGCCACGACCTCCTACACGCCAACCCGATGGACCGGATCGACACCGTCAAGGTGCCCAAGGCGCTGCCCCGACCGGCCACGGTCGCCGACGTCACCAAGGTGCTGGCCGCGATCTGCAGCCGACGACCGCGCAAGGACCTCCCGTTGGACCGGATCCGCGGCCGGGTGCTTGTTCGAGACCGTCTACGCCTGCGGCGGCCGCGCCGCCGAAGTCTGCGGCCTATATGTCGAGGACCTCGACCTGCGCCTGGACGACGAGCACGTGCGCATCCACGGCAAAGGCGGCAGCGTGCGCAGCGTGCTGCTCGACGACCGCGGCTACGTCGCCCTGCTCAAGCTGTATCTAGCCCGATCGGGCTACACCAGCGGCCCGCTGTGTCGCGCTGGCATCAACGGCAGCACCGGACCACTGTCCTACGACGCAGCCCACCACCGGTGGGAGACCTACTGTGCCGCCGCCGGGATCGAGATCGACATCCACCAGCTCCGGCACGCCCACGCCACCGAACTCATCAACGCCGGCGTCTCCATCGAAGCCGTCCGCCGCCGCCTCAGCCACGCCTCCACCGAAACCACCCAGCTCTACACCCTGCTCGCCGACGACATCGCCGCCGCGACCGAGCCACCCGCTGACCTGCGACTCGGTCCTTAGCGTTACTACCAGCGAGTAGGGTCCCCGGACCCCTTCCCCACTACACCGAGTTCTCCCCCGCCTGCTTCGTCATCGGAGTAGTAATGGGCGCCGGGACCCAAAGGTATCCCGCGGGGTGCGCGGGACCATAGCCGGATCCGCAGCATGGTCCCGGCCGAGGGCCTAACCGCTGGTCACCATGGCCGCGATGTCCTCGATGCGCACGATCTCCCCGCCCGCTCCCCAGTTGCCCTCCGGGATCTCGTTGATGTGCACCCACGCGGCGGTGGCCTGGGTGAACCGTCCCGGATCCACGTCGGCGTCCGCGAGCACGCGCGTGACGCGCCGCACGATGTCTCGGCGTTTATCATCGTTCATCGAACCGGCCGGAACTCCCACTCGCACCACGTACTTCGGCTTCTCCCCGGCGGGCAGCTGCCGGCCGCCCACGAACCAGGCGTCGATCTCGTTCACCACGAGCCATGAGATGGACCTGGCCGCCTCGTTGTCCGGGGCGCCCTCGGCGATCATCACCTCCGACACCAGCCGCCCGCCGATCTTCTCGTGGCGCTCCTGATCGAGCGAGCCTTTGGGAACGAACAACTCCACGAACGGCATCCGTCAGTCCTTTCATTAAACTCTCTGTGTTCAGTAACATACCGCAGTGAGTTTATTGAATCAACCCTCTACACTGGGGTCATGCAACGGACCAGCTTCGCGGAGATGCACTGCTCGATCGGGCAGTCCCTGGAACGAGTGGGCGAGTGGTGGACGCCGCTGATCGTGCGGGACATCTACCTTGGCCTGCGCCGGTTCGACGAGATCGCGGAGAACCTCGGCATCGCCCGCAACCTGCTCACCCGCCGGCTCGAGACGCTGGTCACCGACGGCATCGTGGAGCGCCGGGCGTATCAGGAGCGACCGCTGCGGCACGAGTACCACCTCACCGAGGCGGGCCGCGAACTCGTGCCGGTACTGATGGCGCTCATGGCCTGGGGCGACAAATGGGCGACACCGGCGGGCGGTCCACCAGTGCGCCTGGTGCACCGCGAATGTGGTGCAGAATTCACGCCGCAGGTCTGCTGCTCGGCGTGCGGGAAACCGGCGACCAGCGCCAATGTGACGGCGCTGCCAGGTCCGGGCGCCGCCTCCGGGCCGGGAACCAGGGTGCTGGCCCGGCGCAGCGGCATCGTGCCCGAGGAGTTGTAACCAGCGAGATCACGGTGCCGCATTCGCACGCCAGAGCAACTACGAGCATGCCGTTCACCGGGCTATTCGTGGGCGCCGACACTTCGTCGAGATGCTGGGTCAGTTCCGCAGGGAGCCGTCGCGCTCGATGCCCAGGCCCGGGCCGCACTGGAGAACATCCGCAGGGCAGCGCGCCGCCAGCGAAAGGCTGATCGGCACCTACCGCACCGTGCTGGAGCATCTGGACCCTGACAGTCCTGAGGCCGATCAGGGGCCGAGCGCGCGGTGGCCATGGTGAAAGGCGCCGGCGGGTGCCGGCTGGAGCGCCAACCTGCTGGCCTGGGCCCAATGTGAGCCGCTGCTGGAAGGCTTTTGCGAGCAGGTCGGCCTGCCCCGCACCGCAGATGGCTTCGTCGCGCACCTGCACAGCAGTCACCTGGCGGCCGCCGCGGAGCTGGACGCCGGGTATGAGGACAACACTCACCTGGTGATCAGCGACGACGGGGTGCCCACCGTCAAGCGGCGTCGCGACCGCCAGACGTTGAAGGCCGCCGAGAAGCTGGCCGCGGCGATCGAGCGGCGCATGCCCGAGCGGTCGCTGTCCAGCACTACACAGATCTCTTTGACACGCCCCCGAACGTTCTCGCCGAGACCATGTCGCTCGTCCGGGAACTCGCCGGCGCCATGCGAGCAGCTCTCGGCGCTGGAGGAGTGAACCTCCTGCACGCCAGCGGCCCCGGATCACAACGGTCAGTGCCTCATCTGCACTTCCACGTCGTCCCATGCTGGCCCGGCGACGGCTTCTCGACCTGGCCCCCCTGAACGCTCCACGCACCAGCTGAACGATGATCCCATCCCCAGGCTCATCGAGGCCCTGGCCACTGACGCGACCTGACAGGCACAGCTCTACGAAGAGATCACTGATCGTCGGACAGGCAGCCCGCCTACTTGCCTAACATGCCTGACAAACCTTCACGCTGCTGACCAGCCAGTTCACTTAAACACCCCAGATAACGGTTGACGCACCCGGCGCGGTGGCCAGGCGGCGCCTGCGCTTGGGCAGGCCGAAGGTCGGGTGCGAGATGCCCCACAGCGAGATCTTGAGGATGCCCGTCTTGATGTGCGCGGCCTTCCGGCCGCCCACATACGTCGGCTTTGCTTGCGCTTCGTCGTCGACCGGCTGCAGGATCGCGTCCCGCCGTCCGAGGCTGATGTGGTTGCCCGGGTAGTCCAGCTTGGTGTTCGCGATCTTGCGGCCGGTCAGATGCCCCACGATCGCGTCCGTGGCCTGTCGGCCGGTGGAGCCGGCCGAAGCGCAGGACATCGGCAGCGGCCGGCCGTTGTCGCCGATGGCGTAGGCGCTGTCGCCAGCGGCATAGACGGTCGGGTGCGAGACCGACCGCATGGTGCGATCGACGATGATCTGACCGTTCTCGGTGACCTCCAGCCCGCTGGCTGCGGCGATGGGGTTGACCGCGAACCCGGCCGTCCACACGGTTGCGTCGGACGTCAGGGCAGTGCCGTCGGCGCACAGCACCCGCGTCGCTTCGACGGCTTCGACGCTGGTGTGCTCCAGGACGGTGATGCCCAGCCGGTCGCAGGCCTGGCGCAGGTGGCGGCGGGCTCCGGCGGAGAGCCGGGCGCCCAACTCGTCGCGGGCGATGAGCGCCACCGACAGTTCTGACCGGGATTCGGCGATCTCGGTAGCGGTCTCGATGCCGGTCAACCCGTCGCCGACGACCAGCACTCTCCCGCCTTTGTCCCGCCTGCCCAGGCGATCCAGGCGCTCGCGCAGGCGCAGCGCCGAGGGCCGGCCGGCGATGTCGAAGGCGTGCTCGGCCACGCCGGGGACGCCGCGGTCGTCGCCGTGGCTGCCGAGCGCGTAGACAAGCGTGTTGTAACCGAGTTCGCCGCCGCCGCCGTCGTCGGCGTGGGCCACGGCGACGACCTGGCGCTGGGGGTCGACGGCGGTGACACGGGCCAGGCGCAGCCGTATCCCCGTGCCCGCGAAGACGTCGGCGAGCTTTTGAGCCTCGATCTGCTGGCCGGTCGCGAGCTGGTGCAGCCGCAGCCGCTCGACGAAGTCCGGCTCAGCGTTGACCACGGTGATCTCGGTGTCCGCCGGGGACAGCCGGCGGGCCAGGTTCCCGGCCACGTAGGACCCGGCATAGCCGGCGCCGAGGACGACGATGCGGTGCTTCATGTGTTGCTCCTGTCGGTTCGCTCACTGCCGGTGAGTTGACTCGGCCCTGGGTCACCGATTCTCTTGATCGAGGTTGCCGTGAGCCTGCGCCGAAAGGTCCTGCCAGTCGGCCCAGGTCTTGAGCCGGTCGGTGTAGACCTGCTGGAGCATCGGGTAGAAGCCCTGTCCGAAGAGCACCCGCAGGGGCGGGTTGTCGAAGTCGACGATCTTGAGGAGTGCCTGGGCCGCGGCGGCAGGGTCGCCGGCGGGCTGCTTTCCCGCGAACGCGGCGATGCGCTGGCGAAGGCCGTCGTAGACCGGGTTGGGCTCGGACATGTGGCCGTTGTCGAGGGGATCGGGGTTCTTGCCGGACCGGGTGGCGAAGCCGCCGGGCTCGATCACGGTCACCTTGACACCGAAGTCGGCGGCCTCTTGGGCGAGGGATTCGTTCAGGGCTTCCAGGGCCCACTTGGAGGCGCTGTAGGCGCCGCTGAGCGGCATCGCCATGAGCCCGGCCGCCGAGGACAACTGGATGATGTGCCCTGCACCCTGCTCGCGCAGATAGGGTAGCGCGGCCTGGATCACCCACATCGCGCCGAACAGGTTGGTCTCCAACTGGTCGCGCAGGTCCTGCTCGGTCAGCTCCTCGATCGCGCCGACCTGGGCGTAGCCGGCGTTGTTCACGATGATGTCGAGACGGCCGTAGTGCTCCCTGGCCCGCTTTACACTCTCGAAGACGGCGGCCTTGTCGGTTACGTCCAGCTCCAGCGGAAGCACCGCCTTGCCGTAGGCGACGACCAGCTCGTCAAGGCTTGCGGTGGTCCGGGCGGTCGCGGCCACCTTGTCACCGCGCGACAGGGCGGCCTCGACGAAGTTGCGGCCCAGGCCGCGAGACGAACCGGTGACGAACCAGACCTTGCTCATGATGTCTTTCCGTTCCTTCTACGGTGGCGGTTGTGCCGTGGTCACCACGCAACGGGGCCAAGGTGATCGCTCGGGGAGTTGTGTGCCGCGCGGATCGTTCGCGTGGCGTCCTGACAGACCATGAGGCGCCGACGCCCCGAACTTTGTGACGGCGCGGTCTTGTGATGTACGCCACTGAGCATGGGGTGTCACACAGCGGTGAGGGCCGGCGTCTTGTGCGTGGCGGCGGGGTTGCGGGTGAACAGGCAGGAGCCAGGTATGAACGAGCACAGGGATGCAAAGACGGGCACAGCCGAGCCGATGGCCCGTGGTGGCCGGATGGACTGCGCCACCGAGGCGACCGAGACATTCCTCGCTCACCGTAACCTGCTGTTCACCGTCGCCTACGAGATGCTCGGATCGGCGGCCGACGCCGAGGACGTCCTGCAGGAAACCTGGCTGCGCTGGGTCAAGGTCGACCTGGACCAGGTGCGCGACCAGCGCGCCTACCTGGTGCGGATCGCCACCCGACGCTCGCTGGACCGGCTGCGCGCCATGAAGCGCCGCAAGGAGGCGTACGTCGGCCCCTGGCTGCCCGAGCCGCTGCTCACCGCGCCGGACGTGGCCGAGGACGTCGAGCTCGCCGAGAGTGTGTCGATGGCGCTCATGCTCGTCCTGGAGACGCTGTCGCCGACCGAGCGTGCCGTCTTCGTGCTGCGCGAGGTCTTCGACGTCGGCTACGACGAGATCGCGGCCGCCGTCGGCAAGACCCCGGCGACCGTCCGCCAGATCGCGCACCGGGCCCGCCGGCACGTCGACGCCCGACGCCCTCGCGAGGTGGTCTCCCCAAGCCAGGCCCGGATGGCTCTGGAGTCGTTCCAGCGCGCGTTGGAAACCAGGGACCTGCAGGGCCTGCTTGACGTGCTCGCCCCTGAGGTCGTTCTGATGAGCGACGGCGGCGGCGTCAAGCAGGCCGCGCCGCGGCCGATCATTGGCGCCGGCAAGGTGGCCCGCATGATCGTCAGCGGCCTCGGCAAGGCCCAAATCGCGCTCACCAGCGATCCCACCGTGGTCAACGGCAACCCGGCACTCCTCCTCCGCGTGGACGGCGAGATCGACGGCGTCATAGCGGTCCGGGTCGAGGACGCCCGCATCACCGGCCTCTACTACGTCCGCAACCCGCAGAAGCTGACCCGCATCGCCTCCGAGACCCCGCTCACCCTGCGATGAACACCAACGACGAGCCAGCCCGCAACCTCCAAGCGGCCTGGACCTGACGGCGGCCCAGCCTGCGCAGGACGGCCCGTCAGACCGGGAAGCCCGCGCCAACAGTGTCGATCACGCCACCCGAGGCCGCCACAGGCACAACAAACTCCGCCCGATCTAGTACTGGGAGGTCCTTCATGACGAAGAGCGTGGCCGGCGAACTCACCGGCCTAGAACTGCCAATCGAGCGTGGCTGCCCGTTCGCCCCGCCCACCGCCTACGAACGGCTGCGCGAGCAGGCGCCGATCAGCAAGGTCCGCCTGACCAGCGGCGGCGAGGCGTGGTGCGTGTCCGGGCATGAGGAAGGCCGTGCCGTCCTCGCCGACCCCCGCTTCTCCTCCGACAAGCGCAAAGACGGCTTCCCACTCTTCACCCTCGATGCGGCGACCCTGCAGCAGCTCCGCAGCCAGCCGCCGTTGATGCTCGGCATGGACGGCGCGGAACACTCCGCGGCCCGCCGCCCGGTGATCGGCGAGTTCACCGTGAAGCGGCTGGCCGCGCTGCGCCCGCGCATCCAGGGCATCGTCGACCACTTCATCGACGACCTGCTCGCCACCGACCAGCGGCCGGTCGACTTGGTCCAGGCGCTGTCCCTGCCGGTGCCCTCCCTGGTGATCTGCGAACTGCTCGGCGTCCCCTACACCGACCACGACTTCTTCCAAAGCCGCACCACCATGATGGTGAGCCGGACCTCGCTCGAAGACCGCCGGCGAGCCATCACCGAACTACGCGCCTACATCGACGACCTGCTCACCCACAAAGAGTCCGAACCCGGCGACGACCTGCTCGGCCGGCAGATCGCCCGGCAACGCCAGGAGGGCGCCCTCGACCACGCGGGCCAGGTGAGCCTGGCCTTCCTGCTGCTGACCGCCGGACACGAGACCACAGCGAACATGATCTCCCTCGGCGTGGTCGGGCTGCTCACCCATCCGGAGCAACTGGCCCTGATCAAAGCCGAACCGGACAAGACGCCCATGGCCGTGGAGGAACTGCTGCGCTACTTCACCATCGCCGACGGGGTCACCACCCGGCTGGCCACCGAAGACGCGAACATCGGCGGGGTGAGCATCAAAGCTGGCGAGGGCGTCATCGTCTCGACCCTGTCGGCCAACTGGGACCCGGCGGCATTCAAGGACCCGGCCGAACTGGATGTCGAGCGCGGCGCCCGCCACCACCTCGCCTTCGGCTTCGGCCCGCACCAGTGCCTCGGCCAGAACCTGGCCCGGATGGAACTGCAGATCGTCTTCGACACCCTGTTCCGCCGCATCCCCACCCTGCGCCTCGCCGCACCGGCCGAGGACCTGCCGTTCAAGAACGACGCCGTCATCTACGGCGTTCACGAACTCCCGGTCACCTGGTGAGCAGGACATGATACGAATCAAAGCCGACACCGACCTCTGCGTCGGATCCGGCCAATGCGTCCTGACCGCACCGGCCGTCTTCGACCAAGACGACGACGGCATCGTCGCCCTGCTGACCGATCACCCCGACGACCAGAGCGCCGCACACGCACGCCAAGCCATCACCCTGTGCCCATCCCGAGCCCTCTCCATCGGCCCCGGCCATGGAGCCGAGGAGCCGAGGGCCGGTAGGCGACATTGATCAGCAAAGCCCGTTCGCTCATGATCGCGCTCATGCCTGGATCCGGGGGGCTCATTGGGTGCCGCACTTCCTTCCTCGTCTCCGCCTTCATCAGTACGACGAGGCAACGGCGCGGAATGCCAGGTCGGCGCGTCGCCTGACATTCGGCCGGGCTACGTCGCCGTACGGGTGGGACACCCGCGCCGGCGCAGGCCAAGGCCCACAACACCGCTGTGATCGAGAACGGAACCTCGCCATGTCCAACAACAAGGTCGTCGTCATCGGTGGCGGTTACGCCGGAGCGCTCGCGGCCAACCATCTGCGGATGCGTGCCGACGTCGACATCACCCTGGTCAATCCCCGCCCAGAGTTCGTCGAACGGGTCCGGCTGCACCAGTTCGTGGCCGGCACTGGCCAGGCCACCGTGGACTACGGCACGCTACTGGGCGAGGGCGTCCGGCTGGCCGTCGACAGCGCCGCGGTCATCGACACCGTCGCCCGCACGGTCCTTCTGGCGTCCGGCCGCTCGCTGGACTACGACTACCTGATCTACGCGGTTGGCAGCACCGCGACGATACCGCCGTCGGTGCCCGGCGCTGCCGAGTTCGCGTACGGCATCGCCGAGTTCGAGTCCGCGCAGCGGCTGCGCACCAGGCTGGAGGAGCTGCCTCTCGACGCTCCCATCACCGTGGTCGGCGGCGGGTTAACCGGCATCGAGACGACCGCCGAGCTGACCGAGCAAGGACGCGCGGTCACGCTGGTGTGTGGCCGGAGCCTGGCTCCGTCATTCAGCCCGTCAGGCCGCCGGGCCGTGGCCAGGTGGCTGTCCCGGCACGGTGTCGCGGTGCTCGAGGATGCCATGGTCAGCGAGGTTCGGCCGGACGCGCTCGGCTTCGCCGACGGCGCGGCGCGTACGAGCGCGCTGACCATCTGGGCGGGCGGTTTCGGTGCGCCGGAGTTGGCGGCCGCGAGCGGGCTGCAGACCGACGAGCTCGGCCGGCTGCTCACCGACGAGACGCTGACCAGCATCGACGACGACCGCATCGTCGCGGCCGGCGACGCCGCCGCTCCGTCGGGGCAGCCGCTCCGGATGAGCTGCTACGCCGCCGGGCCGCTCGGGGCGCAAGCCGCCAACACCGTGCTGAGCCGCATTGCCGGGACCGAACCGGCGGTGATCGACCTGGCCTTCTCGGGGGCGTGTGTCAGCCTCGGCCGGCGCATCGCCATACGGCAGATCGCCCGCAAGGACGACACCGCGATGAACGCCTACGTGGGAGGCCGCATAGGTGCGGCGATCAAGGAGTTCACCTGCAGGTTCGCGGTGACGAGGATCCGCCGCGAGGCCAGCGAGCCGGGTTCGGCCATGTGGCTGAAGGGCGGCCCGCGCCTGGAACAGCCGGCGTCCGCGGTGCGAGGGGTCTGACGCTCGATGAGAAGGCGTCGCCTGACCTTTCCGGCTGTTGTTTCGTCGCACTCATGAGACACCGGGGCAACCACCAACCATAAAGGAGAGCTCATGTTCGCTGCCTACGTCACGGTCACCATCTTCGCCTCACTGCTGTACGGCAGCGCAGCCGTGGTCTACCTGATCGGACACGAGTTCCCCAAGGCGCAGGCGGACATGAAGCGCCTACCACGGTCATGGGTGCCGGTGTTGGGCATGATGCTGGCGGCGGGCTCTCTGGGGTTGCTGGGCGGGTTCCGCGTGCCGATGCTGGGGACACTCGCTGCGAGCGGCCTCGTGCTGTACTTCTTTGGCGCGCTTCTCGCACACCTGCGAGTGGGTTCCCGCAAGCTCGCGAATTGGGCGGGATTCTTCGCCACCGCTGTTGCCGCGCTGGCCGTGAACCTCGCCTACCACTGGGCGTGATCCCCGGCACCGGGGTTGAGGAACAGTGGTGTACGGGCAGTCTGGTTGGGCCTGCTGATGCCCAATGACGACATCTCTAACCGAACGATACCTGCGCGGCGAAGGTCCGGGAGATCTGCGCGCACGCCGCACACGGACCCCCTTTCGCCAGGGACGACCGCGAGCCGTCCAAGGACATCCGCCATCTCCCGACTCGGCTCCGTGCCTGCCGATAATGGCATCCCTGCAGGTCATGCGGCTTGCACCGGTGATCCATTGCGAATGGGTCGAGAAGGGGCATGGCGTTCGCCACGAGCCACGTTGTGCGAGGCACTCAGCGAGGCGAACGCCGAACGGGTGTCAGGTCGGCGTCAGCCGCTTTGACACCCGTTTAGAGTCGCTGACACGGCTGACTGCCGCCGAGCGGCACGAGGCACACGAGATAGAGGAGGCGAGCAAGTTGCTGGGCTAGTTTCAGTCCGTTCGCGACCGACCCCATCAACTGCAGTCGAGGACCATGACCAAGCTCTGTCATTTCGAACATCACACCATCTCCCCCATGTCTAGCCGGACTCTGGCTCTGACCGCCGTACTCACGCTTGCCGTGGCCGGGTGCGGGGTGCTGCCGATGAGGGACGCCGCGCCCCCGCCCGCCACCACCGCTCCGACGTCGAGTGCCCCGGCCGCCAGCGCTCCCCCCGCCACCGCCACGGCCACTGCCACTGCCACTGCCACGGCATCGGATCAAGACGCCCGACCGGCCCTGGCCGAAACCCGCAGCACCATGACCGAGAACCTCAAGG
>NZ_BAAAZP010000071.1:0-21814 GCF_039536965.1 Nonomuraea antimicrobica
GCGAGGCGAGCGCGGCGAGCGCCGTCGCCACCGCCCGCACCGCCGTCGCCCTGGTCAGCAGCAGCCGCGGGCCCGCCAGGGGGGTGGCCGCCAGCAGCTCGTACGCCGGATCGGCGCGCGGCCCGTACGCCAGCGCGATCCCGGCCAGCGGCAGCACCGGCGCCCCGATGAGGAACGCCGGGAGGAACCCGGCATCCTGCCGCGCCGCCAGCACCCCGAACGCAAGGGCGGCCACCACCGCCGCCACCCAGCCCCGGCTCAGCGCCGGAGTCGCCGACAGCAGCCTGGCCAGGTGGTCGGGCACGCCGCCGTAGCGCAACAGGCGCTCGCGCAGGCTCGGCCGCGGCCCGATGAGCCGGGTCTCCAGGCGCTGCCAGGACGCCTCCAGCCAGTCCCGCTCGTACGGCACCGCCGCCCGGCACTCGGCGCACCGGCCGAGGTGGGCGTCGACGGACATGGCGAGTGCGGCGTCGAGCCTTCCACCGAGGTAGCGTTCGCGCAGGTCGTCGGAGATGTGCCAGGGGGTCATGACAGTTCCTCTCGCAGCCGGGCCCTGGCCCGCATGGCGCGGGTCTTGACCGTGCCTTCGGGGATGCCGAGCAGGCGGGCCGCCTCCTTGGTGGTGAGGCCGTCCAACACGGTCGCCTCGATGACGGCGCGCAGCTCGGGGGAGAGCCGGGTGAGGGCCGAGCCGAGGTCGCCGTGCTCGACCCCGAGCAGCACGACGTCCTCGGCCGAGGGGGTCACGGGCTCAGCGTTCATGGCTGCGTTCATGGCTGCGTTCACGCCTCTGTCCCCGCCGATCCAGCGGGAGCCGCGCCCGCGCAGCGCCGAGACGAGGCGGCGGATGGCGATCGTCCACAACCAGCCCGCCGGATCGTCCCCTTCGAACCGTGCCGCCGACCGCCACACCGCCAGGAACGTCTCCTGCAGCGCGTCATCGACGACGTCGGGGTCGGCACATCGCCGCGCCAGCCGGGCCCGCAGCCACGGGGCGTGGCGTCGGTGAAGGGCACGCAGGGCGGCGGTACTGCCCGCGGCAACGGCGACGACCAGCTCAGCATCGGAGGCGCTGTCGTCGGGGACGCGGTCACCGGCGCCGTCGGGCACCTCTCGCCGCCGAAAGGGGAACCGTCTCACACACCGTTTATCGCGCAACGAACCCGTCCCGGTTCTCGGCGCCCCCACGACCGCCCCGAACGACGACCTCAACTGCGCGACCGCGGACAACGTGCTGTCGTGCTCGTCCGGGTGACGGGAGGCTGCGCCTGCGGGGGCGGTTCGATGGGTGCTGTGCGACCGGGGTATGACCTGGCAAACGATCCTGAGAAGGAGGTCTCGGGGCCGGGTGCGGTGCAGAGTTGCCTGGTGAGCTTCGTGGAGATTCTCGTCGTCGGCGTCGCGGTCGGCCTCGTGGTGGCCCGGTGGGCGCCGGTTCGTGTCCGCCGAGGGGTCACGGTCGGCGCGGCCGCGCTCGCCGGCCTGTCCGCGGTCATCGTGGTGGGGCTCGGTGTGCGCTGGCAGATGGTGCCCGTGCTCGCAGGGGCCGTGCTCGCGGGGGTCGGGCTCGCGTTGCCGTTCGCCGTCGGCTCGCTGTCGCGGCGTGGCGCGCGGCGGCCGTCGTGGCGGGCGCGGTGGTGGGTGGCGGCGCCGGGCACTGCGGTGTGTCTCCTGCTCGTCGCCGCGGGGCCGGTGGCGGCGTGGGCGTTCCCGGTGCCGGAGTTCCCCGCGCCGTCCGGTCCGTACGCGACCGGTACCGTCGTGCTGCAGTGGACCGATCAGGACCGCCCCGAGCCCGCCACCGCCGCCCCGGACGACCACCGCATCGTGGTGGCGCAGCTCTGGTACCCCGCGCGTCCGAGCCCCGCCGGAGCCGCGCGGGCGCCGTATTTCGGACGTACCCAGCGCGAGGCGCGCACCGTCGCCCAGGCGCTGGCCGGGCAGCTCGGCCTGCCGGGCTTCATCCTGGACGCACTCCCGCGCGCCCGCACCCGGTCGGTGGCCGGTGCGCCCGTGGCCGCCGGGCGCTTCCCGGTGGTCCTGTTCTCGCCGGGCATCGGCAGCGTCCGCGGCCAGAACACCGCCTGGGCCGAGGAACTGGCCGGACGCGGCTACGTCGTCGCCGGCCTCGACCACCCCTACGACTCCGCCGCCGTCGTCCTGGACGACAGCCGGGTCATCCACACCCGCGCCAGGGCGACCGGCGACGCTGCCACGGACGAGAGGCTCGCCGCCGATCTCACCGCGACCCGGGCCGGCGACCTGAGCTTCGCCCTCACCCGACTCGACCGGCTCGACCGGGACGAGCCCGGCGGCCCGTTCGCCGGACGCCTGGACGTCGGACGGGCCGCCGCCACCGGTCACTCCCTCGGCGGCGGCGCCGCTCTGCTGGCGGCCCGGCAGGACACCCGGTTCGCCGCCGTCATCGATGTCGACGGCTACCCCCACGACCCGGCCCCCGCGCCCTTCCCCCAGCCGGCGCTCGCGCTCACCAGCGCCATCGGGCTCGACGAGAACCCGCGCTACCTTCCGCAACTCACCCGCGTGCTGACGCTCGGCACCGCCACCACCTACCGGCTCACGATCCCGGGCATGGCCCATTTCGCCTTCACCGACGCGCCCTTCTACCTCCCGCCCGTCCCCTTCCTCGTCGGAGACCTGGGCGATCGCGACGCGCTGCGCAGCACCACCGAGACCACCGCGGCCTTCCTCGACGTCGCCCTGCGGGGTGGGCCGGGCGATCTGCCGTCCGTGCTGGCGAGGTTCGGTGACGTCGCGGTCCACCGCCCGGGACGGGTTCCATGAGCCCGCCGCGCGTCCGTTCGGTCCGGATTGGTACGGACTTCAGCCGTGGCCAGGGCGTTACATCCTGCTCACCTGACGTCCATCCCTGACCTCCATCGAGGAAGAAGGACCTCGCCGCGGGGTAGAGCGAGACCGATGTCCGAGATCGCCGCCGGAGAGCCGCGCCACGCGGGGAAGGCGGCGCCGAGAAGACGGGCGAGCGGCGTCATGACAGTGCTCTCCATCGACGTCCGGCGGCTGCCGGGCTGTCACGTGGTGCGCCTCGGAGGAGAACTCGATCGCCTGACCCGGCTGACGCTGGCCGAGAAGCTCACCGAACTGCTGGCGGCCGACCGGCCCAGGATCGTGGTGGACGTGACGGACCTGGTGTTCTGCGACTCGTGCGGCTTATGGACGCTCATCAGCACCCAGCGCAGGGCCGAGGAACGCGGCGGCGCGTTCCGCCTCGTCGGCGTGCACGGGCCGCTCGCCCGGTTGCTCACCATCACCGACCTGGTCAGCCTGTTCCCCCGCTACGACAGCCTGGCGGAGGCCACGACCTGGCCCGGCCCGCCCTGACGACCGCGCCCCCGGCCCGAGCCGTCGGCGTCGCGCGCATGGACGGTCAACGAGCCGTGGCCGGTCCGTCCTCGGACCGGTCGCCCCCGGCCTTGGCGTAGCGCCGGGCCAGGTGCGCGAAGGCGTCCCTCAGCTCGGCCGGGCCGACGACCTCGATGTCGGCGTCGAACCTGCCGACCGCGCAGGCCAGGCCGTGCCACGACCACGAGCCAAGGACGACGCGGCACCGGTCCGGGCCGAGTTCCTCGACGACTCCGTCACGGGCGAAGGGGGACACCTCGGCGGCGGGCAGCCCGAGGATCACCTCACCGCGGCAGGGCCAGTCGCCGGAGCCGCCGGCGCCGTCCGCGCCACGGAAGCGGGCGGTCACGAAGGCGGCCACGTCCCCTCCCGGCAGCGCGCGCCGGGTGAAGCGGGGCCCCGTCGGGACGCGCGGGGTGATCCGGTCGGCCCTGAAGGTACGCCAGTCCTCGCGGTCGAGGTCCCAGGCGACGAGGTACCAGCGCCCGCTCCAGGTGACGAGGTGATGAGGCTGCACCCGCCGCGGCGGGGCGCCGTCGTTCGCCTGCGGGGATTCGTAGTCGAAGCGCAGCACCTCGCGGTCGTGGACGGCGGCGCTGAGCGCCATGAGGACGCTGTTGCCGACCTGGGGCTCCCTCCTGGCCGGAGCGACGGCGGTGACCTCGACCGTGTCGATCCGGCGGCGCAGCCGTGCGGGCATGACCTGCCGTACGGTGTTCAGGGCGCGGGCCGCGGCCTCCTCGATGCCGGCGCCGCTGGTGGTGGCGATCTGGAGAGCGATGGTCAGGGCGACGGCCTGCTCGTCGTCGAACAGCAGCGGCGGCAGCTCAGCCCCCGCGTCGAGCCGGTATCCACCCTCGGGCCCCTTGAACGCCACGATGGGATAGCCCAGCTCGCGCAGGCGGTCGACGTCACGGCGCACGGTACGCGGACTGATGCGCAACCGCTCGGCCAGCAGCGCCCCCGGCCAGTCGCGGCGCGTCTGGAGCAGCGACAGCAACGCCAGCAGTCGCGCTGAGGTTTTCGGCATGCCGTTCATTCTGCCCGGAGAAGCGGCCACACCCTGTCCGCTTCACCTGCGAACGTGGGTCCGCCCCCGACACGATGAACCGACCGGCAAAGGAGCCGAACATGCCCGTCAAGGCCGTGACCCACCTGAACTTCCGCGGTGACGCGCGCGCGGCGCTCACCTTCTATCAGTCCGTCTTCGGCGGGGACGTGGCCGTGGTCACGTACAAGGACGCGGGAAACGTCCAGGACCCGTCCGACGCGGACCACGTGATGTGGGGCCAGGTGGCCGCCGCGAGCGGGTTCGCCGTGATGGCCTACGACGTGCCCGCACGTCAGCCGTGGCACCCGGGTGAGAACGCGTTCTTCGTCTCGCTCCGCGGCGACGCGGCCGACGAGGTCACCGCGTACTGGGAGAGACTGTCCGACGGCGCGGCCGTCCTGCGTCCGCTGGGCCCCGCGCCGTGGGCGCCCCTCTACGGGATGCTGAAGGACAGGTACGGCGTCGTCTGGGTCGTTGACGTCGCCACTGAACCCACCGCACACTGACCACCCGGTGAACCTGGGGCGGGCCCCGGCAGGCGTCCGGGCAGCCGCACGCGGCACGAGCCCGGAGGCCCGTCGCCCCGGGCAGTACGATGTCCGGCCAGGCCGGGAGCCCGGCCACGGCAATCCGTGCCAGATCCGTCACCACGGACCGACCTTGAGGAGAACACTCCCCGCCATGACCCACCTGGTGTCACACGCCCCGCCCGTCCGGACCGGCTCGGCGTCCGATCCCTCACCCCGCGTCACCCGCGCCGCGCTCCGGCGGCGACCGGCCGACGGGCGCGCCGCGGCATGACCGTTCTGGACAGCCGGGCGCTCAACCGCGCGACGCTCGCCCGGCAGCTTCTGCTCGACCGCGCCGACCTGCCGGTCATCGACGCCGTCGCGCACCTGTGCGGGCTGCAGGCCCAGGAACCGCAGGAACCGTTCGTCGGGCTCTGGTCGCGGCTGCGCGCGTTCGACCCGGCCGCGCTCTCCGACCTGCTGGTGGGGCGGCGCGTGGTGCGTACGCACCTCATGCGCCGCACCGTCCACCTCATGACCGCCGACGACGCCCTGGCCTGGCGCGCCCGCCACGACCTCATGCTGCGCGCGCGGACCTTCGGCACCTACCGCCGTGAGCTGGCCGGAGTGGACCTCGACGAGCTGGCGGATGCGGGCCGGGCGGTGATGTCCGACGGCGAGCCCCGTTCGATGAGCGAGTTGGCGCGGGCGCTTGCCGACCGCTGGCCGGAGCCGGGACCGCGGGCGCTGGGCGAGATACTGGTCGCCGCCCTCATCCCGATGGTGCAACTGCCGCCGCGCGGGCTGTGGCGCACGCGCGCCGGTGTGCGGAACCTCCCGCTCTCCTCCTGGCTGGGACGCGAGATCGACCCCCTCGACCCCGCGTCCACGGACGGCGCCGATCCGGTCGGGCAGGTGCTGCTGCGGCGCTACCTGGCCGCGTACGGCCCGGCCGCCTCGGCCGACCTGCGCGCCTGGTGCGGCCTCACCGGACTGCCCGCGGCGGTCGCCGCGCTCCGCGGGGAACTGGTCGCCTTCAGGGACGAGCGCGGCCGGGAGCTGCTGGACCTCCCCGACGCGCCGCGCCCCGACCCGGACACACCCGCCCCGGTACGGTTCCTGCCCGCCTTCGACAACGCGCTGCTCGGCTACCACGACCGCGGCAGGATCGTCGACGGCGCCCATCGCGGCCTGTCGGTGGCGGGCGTACGCGTCGTCCTGGTCGACGGCCGGGTCGCCGCGACCTGGACCGTCACGGACGGCACCGTGAACGTCACCCCGCTCCGCAGCCTCTCCCCGGCCGACCGCGAGGCCGTGGTCGAGCAGGGGCGGGCGCTGGCGGCGTTGCTGTCCGACGGCGACAGCCACCGCGCGGAACTCGCCGCCGCGCCTTCCTGAGCGCCGGGCCCGCCCGAACCCCGATCGGTACGCCGACAGGACCCCGCACGGGACACCGTCGAAGACCCCCGTGCGGGGCGCCACGAGCATCCCGCACGGTACGGGACGCCAGGAGGACCCCAAGCGTGACGCGAGCGGAAAACCTTGGGGATCGCCTGCCCCATCGGTGGTTTCGCGATGGGCGGCGGCGTCTAACATGTCGCACGTGACCGCCTACGACGATCCCGACCTGTTCGAGCACGTGGACTTCTCGGCCCTGCCGCAGCGCCAGCAGCGGATTCTGGCCACGATCCGCGACTGGGTGGTCAGATACGGTTATCCGCCGAGCACCCGCGAGATCGGCCGCGCGGTCGGGCTGCGGTCGCCGTCGTCGGTGTCAAAACACCTGAAGAGCCTGGAAGAGCAGGGCCTGCTCCGCCGGGGCACGACGATGACCCGGCCGATCGACGTACGCCTGTTCCTGCGCGGTCCGGCGCCGGAACCGGCCGACCTGGTATCCGTTCCCGTGGTCGGGGACATCGCGGCGGGCGTTCCCATCCCGGCCGAGGAACACGTGGACGACACGCTGACCCTGCCGCGCGACCTCACCGGCCGCGGCACCGTGTTCGGCCTGCGCGTGCGGGGCGACTCGATGATCGACGCCGCGATCTGCGACGGCGACGTCGTCGTGGTACGGCAGCAGCCCGACGCGTACTCGGGCCAGATCGTGGCCGCGATGATCGACGGTGAGGCCACCGTGAAGGTGTTCCACCGCCGCGACGGGCATGTCTATCTCGAACCGCGCAATCCCGCCTACGACGTCATCGACGGCGACGAGGCCGCGGTGCTGGGCATCGTGGTCTCGGTCCTGCGCAGCGTCTGAACCTTCCGCGTCGCCCGGAAAACCTCGTGCGGCACCGGGAGGGTGTGTACTAGCGTCGGCGTCCATGAGCATCGCTCGCGAACGCCCTCCGTTCGTCGCCGACGAACGCACCCAACTCGTCGGCTGGCTCGACACGCAACGCGCGATCGCCCTGTGGAAGTGCGCGGGCTTGTCGGAGGAGGACGCCTACCGGCCGGTCCTGCCGGGCTCACCGCTCATGACGGTGGCGGGCCTGCTCTCCCACCTGCGCTGGACCGAGCACTGCTGGTTCGAGGTGCTGTTCCTGGGGCGCTCGCCCGAGGGCAACCCGCAGTTCGACGAGTCCGTCGAGGACGCCGACATGCGCGTCGAGGGCATCCCGCTCGCCCGCCTCCTCGACGAGTACGAACGCCAGTGCCGCGTCTCCAACGAGATCATCGCCTCCCACTCGCTGGACGACGTGGGCAAGCACCCCGACTTCCGCTCCGCCCAGGCGACCCTGCGCTGGATGCTGATCCACATGGTCGAGGAGACCGCACGGCACGCCGGCCACCTCGACACGATCAGGGAACTGCTCGACGGCACCAAGGGCTACTACTGAGCCCAACGCACTGCTCGTACTGAGCCCCATGCACTGCTCGGGCGGCACGCCATTGCTCGCGCGATCTTGAGCTGCGCCTTTGAAGCGTCACACGACGACCGTCGCCGTCTTCCGGCGCCATGCCCGTGATCAGGTCGAACTCGTCCACCATTCCTGTGGAGGCGACGGCTCGGCAGGGGGTGATGAGGTGCCCGAGCCTGCTCCGGCGGGTGGGGGGTGGAAGGGGGTGCGGACGGGGAGACCGTGCCCGGGCCCAGGTCGCGGCCGTTGGTTGCGGCCCGGCCCTGGCGGTCTCCGCGACGTCGCTCAGCGGCGACGACGGCGACGGCGGCGAGCGCTTCGAGCACTGTCGGAGCCTCCGCCACCGCCCGGCCCCGGCTGCTGCCGGTAGGACGTCTGAACGCCCATGAGGCCGAGGTAGTGCAGAATCGCCATGATCTCTCACCTCGATTGATCATGTGCCGGAACCCTGTTCTGACCGGCACTTTCTCGTTTAGGTGAACATTCATCTCAACCAGGCGGGCCTGCCGGGACTTCCCGGAACAGCCGCCGAAGCCACCTCTCGACCAGGCTTTTGCCGTCCGGATACCCGGCCGTGACGGTCGAGCCGTCATGCTTTGCGTCGCTCCTGTCGTATGTTGTACGGTACGGCGTACGGAATCAAGGGGAGGAGTGCGCATGTATCAGCCGAGCGCTGAGGAGCTGAGGAGTGTCGAGGACTGGTTCGCCCAGTACGACGCGCTGGCCGAGGAGGGCGCGATCGAGAAGCTGGCCGACCTGGCCGTCTTCCCGATGAACCTGGCCACCGACGTACCCGGCGGCCACGCGGCCGTACGGCAGTGGACGCGGGCGGAGTACGTCGGGGCGATGCAGGACGCCATGGGCGGCGGCACCGCCGGGCTCGGCCTGGAGTCGAAGCGGACCCCGCACTTCCTCGGCCCGAACCTCGTCATCGTGGAGACCGAGGCCACCATGACGGTCGAAGGCCGCCAGGAGGAGATGCACTATGCCGACCTCCTGGTGCGTACGGAGGACGGGTGGGGCTTCCAGGCCATGGTCCAGGGCGGATGGGGGTATGGCTGGCCGGTCGCGCGACGCGGCTGAGCCTCGCAGGTGAGATCGCTGGGCTCGGCGGGGCCCGGCGACCGGCAGGGCCGCGAAGGCGGTGACGATGATCGCGGTGGCGGGGTGGCCGTCCGTATGCCACCCCGCCGGGCCCGGCCCCGGGTCGGTCGCCGGTCCGCGTGCGTGTCCAGTGATGCTTTGTCGACCCGAACTCTCTTACTCCACGTCAGAGGTTGGATACATACAGTAATCTCTTGGTCGCCGTAGATTACCGACGCGGGAGAACCATGAATCCCTGCACTCGCCGCCCTGTCCTTGCGGCCTGCGCCCTGGCCGTGGCCCTGCTATCGCCGTCCGGCACCGCCGCGGCCCGATCGGCCCCAGCCCCAGACCCAGCCTCGGCCCTGGCCCGAAACCCAGCCTCGACCCTGGCCCCGGCCGTCGCCCCGGTGAAGGCGTCGGCCACCACCCTGACCTGCACCGCGGGCACCGCGCCCGGCCGTCCCGTCACCTTCCAGCCGTCCATCGGCCTGCTGCCACGCGCCGTCGAGGCCCGCGGCACCGTCTACCTCGGCACCTGCACGTCGCCGAACGGCCGCGCCACCCGCCTGCGTACGGGCCGCCTGATCTTCGACGGCACCGCCACCGCCTCCTGCGCCAGCGCCACCGGCGTCTCGGGGCAGGCCCGCATCGCCTGGTACAACGCCAGGGGCCGCTATGTGGGCACCTCCGTCCTGCGGGCCGACACCAGCAGCTTGACCAGCTCCAATCCGGCCGACGCGTTCATGACCGGCGCGATCACCTCGGGTCCCCTGGCCGGTCGCCACGCCTCCGCGCAGGCCGCCCCCAGCAGCAGCCTCACCAACTGCGCCCTCCAGGGCGTGAGCAGCCTCTCCGGCACAGGCCGCATGACCATCTCGTGACCATCGGCGGCCGGGCGTCGTGCCATCCGGGGCGTGACGCGCACGTCCCCTGGTGGCGTCAGCGTGATGGGTATGTCCCTCACGGGCGGGCGGGCGGTCAGCGTGACGGGCGCGGCTCCTCCTGGCGGGCGGTCGGCGTGTTGGGCGTGTCCCGTCCAGGCTGTGGTGAGGACGCGTTCGGGGGATGGCCGGACGACAGGAGCGACTCGGCGGTCGCCGTACGGGCGTAGAGCACGTACCGGCCCGTGCGGTGCGCCGTGCAGAGTCCTGCCTTGCGTAGTGCGGTGAGGTGCTGGTTGACGCCGGGCTCGGAGAGCCCGGAGCGCTGGGCCAGGTCGCGGGTGGAGGCGGGCTGGTCCAGCTCGGCGAGCAGGCGCGCGCGCGTCCTGCCCAGTACGGCGGCCAGCGCCGCGGGCGGGTCCAGGTCGCGGCGCTCCCAGAGCGTGGCGATCCCGCGCGGCGGGTAGCGGACCGTCGGCTGGTACGGCGGAGTGGTGACCGAGAAGACCCGGGGCGAGACGAACACGCACGGCACCAGCAGCAGCCCGAGGCCCCGCAGCGAACGGCGTCCCGACACCGAGCGATGCCTGATCCGCAGGGTCCCGTCCTGCCAGGTGACGGTGTCGTCGAGGTCGGCCAGCATGCGCTGGACACCGCCCCCGGCCAGCAGCCGCGCCCGGTGCAGGATCTCCCCTTCCAGCAGGGCGCGCAGCCGCGGCCAGTACGGGGCCACGGCGGCCTCCCAGTAGGCCCCGACCTCCTCCGCCAGCCGTTCGAGCCCCTGCTCCGGATCGTCGTAGAGCGCTTGGACGCGTTTCGTACGGGGACCGGGGATCTCGTCCAGATCCGTGCGGACCCGGCCGGCGGCGGCGCGCATCGTGGCCAGTTCGAGATCGAGGTCAGGCAGGGACGTCGCCGGCGGCGTGCAGGTGAAACCGGCGATGACGGCGGTGGGCACCGGGACGAGGTCGGACAGCAGCCGCCAGTCCACGTCCTGGAGTCGGCGGCGGACCCGTTCGGCCCAGGGGCGCAGGAGCGGGTGCGCCTGCGGATTCTTCACCACCCGGACGCTGGCCACGACCTCGCCGAGCGGGGAGATCGCGAAGCGGGTGTTGGCGAGGTCGTGCGCCGTGAACGCCAGATCGAGGGTCATCGGATCAGCTTCCCACTCGGAGGGGCATTGGATTAGCTTCTCACTTAATCGATGGCGCTCGGAGCGATGCCCGGGGACGCTGGCGGACATGTCGGCACCTGTCATGGAAGAGCCGCTCCTGCGCTCGCCCGGATTCCGGAACCTCTTCGTCGCGAACGCGGTCAGCCAGCTCGGCAGCCAGATCAGCTACGTCGCCCTGCCCCTGCTCGCCGTGACCGTACTGGGAGCGGGCGCGGGCGAGATCGGTCTGCTGGCCGCGCTCAGCACGATCACGGTGCTGGTGCTCGGGTTGCCCGCCGGGGCCTGGGCGGACCGGGTACGGCGGCGGCCCGTGATGATCGCCGCCGACCTCGCGCGGGCCGGGGTGCTGCTGTCCGTGCCGGTGGCGTGGTGGGGCGGGTGGCTGTCCATGGGACACCTCTACGCGGTGGCGGTGCTGGTGGGCGCGGGGACGCTGCTGTTCGACGTGGCCTCGCTGAGCCTGGTGCCGGGGTTGGTGGGGCGCGGGCGGCTGACGTCCGCGAACTCGCTGCTGGTGGGGACGAGCTCGGGGATGGACATCGCGGGCCGCAGCGCCGCCGGGGTGCTGGTGCAGGTGGCGGGCGCGCCGCTGGCCGTGCTGGCGGACGCGCTGAGCTACCTCTGGTCGGCGGCCTGGCTGCGCGGCGTCCCCGAGCCGGGCTCGACGGCTGTGCGGGAGGTGGCGGTGCGGGAACCGCTCGGGCGGCAGATCTCGGCTGGGGTGCGGTTCCTGTTCGGCGATCCGGTGCTGGTGGCGGCCCTCGTTCAGGGCACGATGGCCAACCTGGCCTTCCCGCTCTGCTCGGTGCTGCTGCCCGTTCTCATCGTCGATCAGCTCGGCTACCCGGAGTGGGTGCTCGGGGCGTACCTGGCCGTGGGCGGGCTCGGGGCGCTGGCGGGCTCGGCGAGCGCCCACCTCATCGGCCGCCGTCTCGGCACGGGCCGGGCCACCTGGCTCGTCAGCCTGGCCACGGCGCCGGCCTCGCTGCTGATCCCGTTCCTCGACCGCGGGCCGTGGTTGTGGGGTGCGGCGGCGGCCTGGTTCGTGCTGACGTTCCGCACGGGGGTGAACAACGTGCTGCTGGTCAGCCTGCGGCAACGGGTGACGCCCGACGACCTGCTCGGGCGGATGACGGCCACGATGCGGCTGCTGCTCATGGGCGCGGTCGGCCTGGGCGGGCTGCTGGCCGGGGCGTTGGGTGAGATCTGGGGCGTACGCTCCGCACTCGTGACGGGAGCGCTGATCATGGCGGTGAGCTGGGTCCCGATCCTCCTGTCGCCACTGCGCCGCCAGCCCTGAGCCCAGTGGCGGCGGCCGGTGCTGCTCCCGGTCACGTCGCCCGGCTCGGCAGCGGCGGCAGGGGAGTGGAGCAGGTGGCGTGCCGTACGAAGGCGAGCCCGTCGAACTGCTCGGCCAGCACCGCCGGCGTGAACGTGAACTTCGCGGCGAACCGCCCCGCCACCGAGCCGAAGCCGCGGACGTGGTTGGTCGCCGCCAGCCACCCGGCCACGGTCTCCGTACGGTCGCCGCCCCGCAGGTCCACCAGGTAGTCGCCGGGCCGGGCGGCGGCCAGCCGCGCCTCCACGAAACGCGGAGCCCTGACGAGCGGGACGCTGAACCGACTCGGCCGCCCGCTCCTGACGAGCCTGCCGAACCGCGACCGGCGGGCACGGAACCCGCCCGCGCCGAACAGCGTCCCGAGCGCGTAGTACGCCGCGCCGTGCTCCGCCGCCAGGTGCCGTCCCATGGTCGGGACGGCGCCGTAGCCGTGGCCGCCCTGCTTGTCCTTCATGATGTGGCCGTTGTGCGCCCACAGCGCGATGCGGCTGCCGGGCTCGGCCGCGAGGAGGTGGTTCACGTTCTCGGCCATGTGGCGGTCGCGGGCGAAGCCGAGCGTCTGCTCGGGGTCGGCGTGCCGCAGCGGCCGGGTGGACAGCTCGGCGAACTGCCGGACGATTCTGGCCGGCTCGCGGGCCTCCTCCGGGCCGTGGGCCGCCACGTGTTCCTCCAGGCGGCGCGCGGCCTCTTCGGCCCGCCGGTCGGGTGGCTCCCGGCGCCGGTCCCACGGCTCGTTCCAGCGCCACTGGGTGAGTTCGCCGAGCGGGGCGAGCAGTTCGGCGGCGTCCCCGTCGAGGCAGGACCGCAGGGCTCGCAGCGCCGCGGCCGGGTGCTGCGGGTCGATTCCGGCGAAGCGTACGCGGTGGCCGGCCGTGCGGTTGTGCTCGCGGAGCCGTTCGATCACGGTCAGCATCTCGGCGGTGTCGAGCGTCCAGAACCCCAGCCCCGCCAGGGCCTCGCGCGGGTCGCCCGTCCCGTCGCGTACGTAGTCGTCCACGGCCCGCGCGGCGGCGGCGCTGGCCTCGATCGCCAGCGTCGTGAAGCCGAGCTCCCGGATGAGGAACTCCGTCACCCGCCACCTGAGCTGGAAGAACTCGGCGCTGCCGTGCGTCGCCTCGCCCAGCCCCACCACGCGCACCCCGTCGAGTACGTCGCGCAGCGGGCGCAGGCCGGCCGTCCCCGAGCCGGGCTCGCGGCCGTCGAGCGGGATCGCCCGCCCGGCCAGCCACTCGGTCACCTCGTCGGACGCCTCGCCGGACACTGTGTCGGACACCGTGCCTCCCTCGTTTACCCGTGGCCGTGCGGACACGCGATCAGCGTGGTGGCCGGCCTTCCGCCGGTCAAGCGGATCCCGGGCACCGGATCTCCGCGCGGGATCAGCCTCGGCCCCTGGCGGTGGCCGCCGAATGTTCTATGCTTTACCTACTTGGAGACTAGGTTTAGCGGAGCAGAACAGGATGGCACACCGATGAGCCTGCAGTTCCTCTGGTACGTCCCGAACCAGGTCCAGCCCGGGCACCGTGGCGACGACGTCGTGGCCGGCCACAACAGCCTGGACACCCTCACCAGCCACGCCCTGGCCCTGGAGGAACACGGATGGGGCGGGGCGCTCATCGGCACCGGCTGGGGGCGGCCCGACACGTTCACGGTCGCCACCGCGCTGGCGGCGCGGACCACGACGTTCCAGCCGCTGATCGCGGTGCGGCCCGGCTACTGGCGGCCGGCCCACTTCGCCTCCGCCGCGGCGACCCTCGACCACCTCGCCGGCGGCCGGGTGCTGATCAACATCGTGTCGGGCAAGGACGCCCTGGCGGCGTACGGCGACAGCGAAGGCGACCAGGCCCACCGCTACGCCCGTACCAAGGAGTTCCTCCAGATCGTGCGCAGGCTGTGGACCGAGGAGGACGTCACCTACCGCGGCGACCACTTCGGCGTCACCGGCTCCACGCTGGAGATCCGTCCCGTCGTCCGCGGTGAGCGCCGGCATCCCAGGCTCTACTTCGGCGGCGCCTCCGAGCCCGCGGAACGGGTGGCCGCCACCGAGGCCGACGTCCAGCTCTTCTGGGGCGAGCCGCTCGACGGCGTGGCCGCGCGCATCGAACGGCTGAAGGACCTGAGCGAGAGGCTCGGCCGGGAGCACCCGCCGCTGGAGTTCGGGCTCCGGGTCACCACGCTGATCAGGGACACCACCGAACAGGCCTGGGCCGACGCCGAGGCCAAGGTCGAGCGGATGGCCGAGGGCCGGCTCTCGCGTGACGTGAACTGGCAGGCCGCCGTCGGCCAGCGGCGGCTGCTCGACCTGGCGGCGCGGGGGGACGTACTGGACGACAACCTCTACACGGCCCCCGGCAAGTACGGCGGCGGTGGCGCGGGCACCACCTGGCTGGTCGGCTCGGCCGAGGACGTGGCCAAGTCGCTGCGCAACTACCAGGCCCTCGGGATCACCCATTTCGTCCTGTCGGACACGCCGTACCTGCCGGAGATCAAGCGCCAGGGCGACCAGCTCCTCCCGCTGCTACGCGGCTGAACGCGGCACCCGGCCCTGGCCTCGGGGCTTACCTCGCGGTAACCACGCACTTCAAAGTGCGTTCTTGTGACTGGTCAGGGGCCCGATGGACAGTGGTCCGCATGAACATGAACACGAATACGATTACCGAACGCATCACCGTCCTCGGTCTGGGAGCCATGGGCCGCGCTCTGGCGGGCGCGCTGCTCGCCGCCGGTCACGACGTGACGGTGTGGAACCGTACTCCGGGGAAGGCGGACGGCCTCGTCGCGCGCGGCGCGCGGTCGGCGCCGAGCGTGGCGGAGGCGGTCGAGGCGAGCCCCCTGACGGTCGTGTGCCTGCTGAACAACGCCAGCGTCCACGAGACGCTCGAACCGGTCGTGGGGAAGCTGGCCGGCCGCACGCTGGTCAACCTCACCAGCGGCTCCGCCCAGCAGGCCCGTGAGCTGGCGAGCCTGCTCGGGGAGCACGGGGTGCGATCCCTCGCCGGTGGGATCATGGCCGTGCCCCCGATGGTGGGGACGGAGGGGGCCGTCATCCTCTACAGCGGTGAACGCGACCTGTTCGACCAGGTCGCCCCCGTGCTCAGCCCGCTCGCGCGTCCCCATTGGGTGGGCGAGGACCCCGGCTTCGCCGCCCTGTACGACAGGGCGGCGCTGAGCGGCATGTACGGCATATCCGCCGGGGCCATACACGCCGTGAAGCTGATCCACGCCGAGGGCGGCGACGTGGAGACGTTCAAGCGAGAGGTGCTGGCCCCCTGGATGGAGCTCACGCTCCCGCTCATGGTGGCCGGTGCCGTCGTGAGCGAGGAGGTGCCGGAGGAGTACAACGCCGACATGCAGGCGGTCGGCCTGGAGACCATGCTCGCCACCTCCGCCGCGGCGGGCGTGCCCGACGAGCTGGCCGGCCACCTGCGCGCCTCGCTGTGGGTCATGCGCCGCGCCGCCCAGGCCGGTCAGGTGGCGTAGTCGGGGGTCATGGTGGCGGCCAGGGCGAGGTGGGTGGCGGCCTCCTCGTGCCGGCCCTGCCGCTGGAGCGTGCGTCCCAGCAGGTGGCGGGCGTAGGAGTCGTCGGGCGACTCCGACACCAGCGACTCCAGCGCCGTGCGCGCCCGGTTGAGCTGGGCCGAGCCGAAGTACGCCCGCGCCGCCAGCATCCGAACCCCCCGGTCGTCGCCGTGCTCCCGCATGAGGGGGCGCAGCAGCGTCAGGGCCCCGAGCGGGTCGCGCTGGTCGAGCAGCGACTCGGCGTGGCGCAGCCGCTCCACCTCCGCGGGCAGCCGCCGCGGGGTGCGCTCGCTCGCCTCCTCCAGGAACGCCCTGATCGCCTCGGGCGGCTGCGCGCCCTCCAGCGCGAGGTCGCCCACGACGATGGTCGGCGAGGTGTGTACGCCCTTGGCCTTGCCGATGAGCAGCAGCTCCCGCGTCAGCTCCGCGCCGGGCGGCGTCTGGGGGGCCGCGCCGGAGCCGGTGTGGCCCGCCTCCTCGGCCAGGCCCGCCTCCGTGGCGATCTCGGTCAGGACGGCCGGGTCGCTGATGTCGCGTACCTCGACGAAGTGGGCGTGCAGCACCCGCTCCAGGACGCGGCTCTGCAGCTCGGCGCCGCCCTTCTCGTACGCCAGCGCGATCAGCCGGTGCGCCTCCAGCGTGCCGGCAGGCGCCGACGGGTCGATCTGGTACGGCCGCCAGACCACCTCGACCGCCTCCCCCTGCCACCCGGCGAGCGCCTTCTCCAGCCGCCGCTTGCCGACGTGGGCCCAACCGCTGACGACGTCCGCCCAGATCTCGATTCGCATGCCGGGCACTGTATGCGACAACTGTCTATTAGTCAACAGGTGTCGCATAGTCGATGGATGTCGTATAGTTGCCGCCGTGAACCCGGATGATCCACGCGCGCAGCGCACCAGGGCCCGGCTCAAGGCGGCCGTGCTCGACCTGGCCGCGCAGCAGGAGCTGGCCACCATCACCGTGTCCGCGCTGGCCAAGCGCGCCGAGGTGAACCGGGCGACGGTCTACCTGCACTACCCCGACGTCGACGCGCTGGTCACCGACGCCATGGAGGACACCGTCGCCGCCGTCGCCAGGGCCGCCGCGCTGTGCCCGCTCGACGCGCCCCGCGACCGGGCGCCCGAGCCGCTGGGGGAGCTGTTCGGCCACGTGACGGCCAACGCCACCCTGTACGCCCGCATGCTCGGCCCCCAGGGCAGCGCCCGGTTCGCCGCCCGCATGCGCGAACGCCTCACCGGCGAGCTGGCCGGCCGCTTCGCCGACGGCCGGCGTCCCGCGGGGTGGGACGACGTGCCGGTGGACGTGCACGCCGCCTACCTGGCCGGGGCCCTCGTCGGCGTGATCGCCCACTGGGTGGCGGAGGATCGGCGGGGCGGTGCCGAGGGGGCGGCGCTGGCGTTCTGGCGGCTGTTCCGCACCGGCTCCCAGGCCGTTCCCGAAGGTCACTAGGGCGTGCGGGCCCGGCCTGGACGAACGCCGCGCCGCCCCGGACGTCCGCGTGAGCGTGCGCTCCGGCGGATGGCCGATAATGGCTGCGGTCGAACATCACTGAGACCTCGCGCGAGAGATGGGGCGCGAGGGAGGGGGTCCGTATGCGTGTCACCCCGTGCCTTCGGGCACGTCCTGACCTCGGGTGAGTTCCGCCATGCTGCCCGATGATCTCAGAGCCGCACTCGACCAGGCCGTGGCCCGCTTCTCGCCGCAGGAGCTGTCCGGGTCGGTGGCCCGGCTCACCGAGCGCTACCGCGTGGACGGCGTCTCCACCGGCGGCAACCACCTCCGCTCCCCGGCCGACGTCGCCGCCTACGCCGCCTACCGCATGCCCGCCACCTACGCCGCCGCGGCCACGGCCATGCGCGCGGCGGCGGCGCTGACACCCGGCTTCGAGCCGCGTACGCACCTCGACGCCGGCGGCGGCACCGGGGCGGCGATCTGGGCGGCGGGCCAGGTGTGGCCGTCCCTGGAGAAGGTGACGGTCATCGAGCACGACCCGGACGTCATCGAGCTGGGCCGCCGCCTGGCCGCCCGCGGACCGCAGGCGCTGCGCGGCACGACCTGGACGCGGGCGTCCCTGGTCCCCGTCCTCGACCGGCCCGCCGCCGACCTGGTCACCATGTCGTACGCGCTGGGCGAGCTTCCCGAGGCCGACCGCCCCGCCGTGGTACGCGGGCTGACGGACGCCGCCGCCATGGTGATCATCATCGAGCCCGGCACCCCCGTGGGCTACGCCACCGTCGCCGCCGCCCGGGAGGTGCTGGCCGCCGGCGGCCTGACCATCGTCGCCCCCTGCCCCCACGACGGCACGTGCCCGATCCGGCAGGGGCGCGACTGGTGCCACTTCTCCGTACGCCTGCCCAGGAGCGCCCTGCACCGCCGCATCAAGTCGGGCACCCTCGGCTTCGAGGACGAGAAGTTCTCCTACGTGGCCGCCACCGCCGCCCCGTGGCCGCGCCCCGCCGCCCGCGTCGTACGCCATCCGCAGAAACGCAAGGGCGTGGTCTCCCTGCGCCTGTGCGCCGACGGCGACGGCCTGCGCGACGAGATCGTCTCCAAACGGCAGGGCGACCGCTACCGCCAGGCCAGGGACGCCGACTGGGGCGACCCCTGGCCGCTCGCGGACTGACGCCCCGTCGGAGCGGATGCGCGCGGCGCCCGCTCCGCCACCGGTCGTAATCGTCCCGTCCGCTCCGGCAGGTAATTCCGGAAAGATCAGATTCCGGCGCCCGGCCGGGGCCATCCTGGAGGGGTGCAGATGACTGACCTCCTTCACTCCCTCTATGCCCGGCGCCTGCGCCGACAGGTGACGGCGGGCCCCCTGCCCCGCCACGTCGGGCTCATCATGGACGGCAACCGGCGCTGGGCCAGGCAGATGGGCATAGCCAACCTCAGCATCGGCCACAAATACGGCGCCGAGCACATCGCGGACGTGCTGTCGTGGTGCGAGACGATCGGCATTCAGCACCTGACCGTGTTCCTGTGCTCGACGGAGAACCTCCAGCGCCGCGGCGACGAGGAGGTGGCCTACCTGCTGCGGGTGATCGAGCAGATGGTCGCCGACCGCTTCGACCGCCCCGACGCCCGCTGGCGGGTCCACGTCGCCGGGATGCTCGACATCCTGCCCGACACCACCGCCCGCGCGCTCAAGAGCGCCGTCGAGGCCACCCGCACCTGCTCGACCGGCTTCCACCTCACGCTGGCCATCGGGTACGGCGGCCGCCAGGAGGTCATCGAGGCCCTGCGCGAGCTGCTGTACGAGCGGGCCGAGGCCGGGCAGTCGATGGTGGAGCTGGCCTCGTCCCTGACCGTGGACGACATCGCCCCCCACCTCTACACGGCCGGGCAGCCCGACCCCGACCTGGTCATCAGGACCAGCGGCGAGCAGCGCATGTCGAACTTCCTGCTCTGGCAGTCCGCCTACTCCGAGCTGTACTTCTGCGAGGCGTTCTGGCCGGCCTTCCGCGAGATCGACTTCCTGCGCGCGCTGCGCAGCTTCGCCGCCCGCCAGCGGCGCTACGGCGGCTGAGCCGGGGCGTGCGCCCGCCCCGGTTTATTCGGTTGCCAGTCGGGCCGCTCCGCTGGTGAGGTGTCCCGGTGAACGATACTGAGGTGCTCGCGGCCTTCGACGGCGCGCTGCGGCGGGAGGCCGTCCCCGACGGTCCCGGCAGCGTGGTCGAGCGCGACGGCGCGGTGGTCCGCCAGGTCGGTCCCGAGCAGGGCTGGAACGGCGTCCTCTGGTCCGATCTGGGCCCCGGCGACGCCGACGCGGCCATCGCCGCGCAGGTGCGCCATTACGGGGCGCTCGGCCGCTCGTTCGAGTGGAAGCTGTACGGTCACGACCGGCCCGCCGACCTCGACCGCCGCCTCCTGGCCGCGGGCTTCGTGCCCGAACCGGCCGAGACGGTCATGGTCGCCGAGGCCGCCAGGATCGCCGCCCCGCCCGTGCTCCCCGACGGGGTGGCGCTCGTCCCGGTGACCGGCGCGCGCGAGGTGGCGCTGCTGGCCGACGTGCACGACCTGGCCTTCGGCACCACCCACGAGGCCGTCAGGGAGCACCTGCTCGGCCAGATCGTCGCGGGCGGGGTCGTGGCGGTCCTGGCCATGGCCGGTGCGGTGCCCGTCAGCGCGGCGCGGATGGACCTGCATCCCGGCACCGGGTTCGCGAGCCTGTGGGGCGGCGGCACGGTGCCGCGGTGGCGGGGCCGCGGCGTCTACCGGGCGCTGGTGGCCCACCGGGCCCGCGAGGCCGTCGCGCGCGGCTACCGCTATCTGCAGGTGGACGCGTCCGAGGAGAGCCGTCCCATCCTGGCGCGGCTGGGCTTCACGGCGCTCACCACGACGACGCCGTACGTGCATCCCTGACTACTCTGGACCTGCCCCCACATCCGCCGCCCGCGAAGAGGAGACCCACACCTTGCCCGGAACGAACCCGCGCGACCTCGGCCTGCTGGCCGACTGTGCGAGCTGCTTCGGGCTGTGCTGCGTGGCGCTGCCGTTCTCGGCGTCGGCCGACTTCGCGATCGACAAGGACGCCGGGCGGCCCTGCCCCAACCTCGACGACGGCTTCCGCTGCTCGATCCACGCCCAGCTCAGGGGGCGCGGGTTCGCGGGGTGCACGGTGTTCGACTGCTTCGGGGCCGGGCAGAAGGTCTCGCAGGTCACGTACGAGGGGCGGAGCTGGCGGGAGGCCCCGGGCACGGCCCGGCAGATGTACGCGGTCTTCCCCGTCATGCGGCAGCTCCACGAGCTGCTGTGGTACCTGGCCGAGGCGCTCGGGCTGGAGGCCGCCCGGCCGGTGCACGGCCCGCTGCGCCGGGCCCTGGAGGAGACCGACCGGCTCACCCGGGAAAGCGCCGACGTGCTGGAGAAGCTCGACGTGGCCGCCCACCGGGCCGAGGTCAACGAGCTGCTGCTGAAGACGAGCGAGCTGGCGCGGGCCGGGCTGAACGGCAGGGAGCGCCGGGGCGCCGACCTGATCGGGGCCCGGCTGAAGGGCGCCGGGCTGCGCGGCGCCAACCTGCGGGGGGCCTACCTGATCGGCGCCGACCTGCGCGGCGCGGATCTGCGGCGGGCCGACCTGATCGGGGCCGACCTCAGAGGGGCCGACCTGTCCCGCGCCGACCTCACGGGCGCCATCTTCCTCACCCAGGCCCAGGTCAACGCCGCCAAGGGCGACCCGGCCACCCGCCTGCCCGCCACGCTCACCCGGCCCGACCACTGGACGGCCGCCCCTGGGGGACGTCCCCGGCCAGCTCGGCGGCCAGGCGGGTGATCCGGCGGCGCATCTCCTCGTCCTGCCCGTAGCCGGTGTGGGCGCCGATCGCGGGCAGCGGCTGGCCGTACAGGAAGCGGCTGGTCGGCGGGTCAGGGAGCCGCACGTCCACCTCGCCGCCCGCCTCTCCCGGCACGCCGACCGGGCCGCCGATGTAGTCGGTGTCGCACCAGAAGTTGCGCCAGCGGGCCACCTTGGTCCCGGGCCCGTACGCGAGCCGCCGGAACAACGCGTCGTCGAAGTAGGCGGGGAAGCCCCACGCGTACAGGGTGCGCAGGGGTGAGCCGAAGGTGACCAGGGCCACCCTGTCGCCCACGGGACGGGAACGGGGCTGGGCCAGCGCGGCGACGGCCAGGATCGTGCCCTGGCTGTGCGCGGTCACGAGCGGGACGCCGCCGTTGTCGTGCAGCCACCACAGCCGCCGCTGCAGCTCGGGGACCGCCCGCTCGGCGTACGAGGGCGGCGCGAGCGGATGGGTGTGCCGGGGCCAGAACGTGGCCACGTCCCACAGGACGCCGATGACGCGGCGGTGGCTCTCGTCCTTCCAGCCCAGGCGCAGCACCGCGAGCAGCAGGGCGGGCAGCAGCATGGCGGCTCCCACGCAGACGCTGGTGAGCCAGTTGGCGTTGGTGGGCGTCTCGCCCCACCACCACATCCGCGACTGGATCCACACGAAGACCATGGCGCCGACCACCGTCATCGCCGTGAGCAGCAGGTCGACGTCGCGCGGCACCCTGGCCAGCC
>NZ_BAAAZP010000071.1:21827-22610 GCF_039536965.1 Nonomuraea antimicrobica
CCGCCGGGCCAGCGGCGCACCAGCCGCCGCTGCCACTCGGGCGCCTCGCCCCCGGCGACCGCCGAGACCCACCACTCGGGGTGCGCCTCGGCCGCGGCGTCGCGCCGGGAGTACTCGTCCACGACGGCCCGCCTGCCGGTCCGTCCGCTGATCCACCAGTGGATCCCCTGGTAGAGCAGGAAGCAGGCGAGCAGGAGCAGGGGGATGACGATCAGGTAAGGGGTGGCGTTCCTGATCATCGGGAACACCGCGATCGGCGTCTCGGGGCCGACGGCCGCCGGGACGTTCAGGCAGCCGCCCTGGCGGGGGTCGTGGCAGGGGCGCAGCGTGCCCAGCCACTCGGCGACGATCAGCAGCGTCGCCAGCAGGACCGTGTTGAGCAGCGCGACGGCCAGCCCCAGCACCACGAACGGCGCCGCCCACCGGAAGCGCCCGCCGGGATCCGTCGCCGTGCGGTTCTCGGTGCGGTTCTCGGTGCGGTTCGCGGTGCGGATCCCGGTGGCGCCGACGACCAGGCCCAGAGCGACGCCGGTCCAGATCCAGGCGTAGTCGGTCTCCCAGACCGACAGCAGCACGACCCCGGCGGCGAAGGCGACGGGCGCCAGGACCGTGCGCGCCGCGGTGCCCGGCCAGTCCTTCCTGGTCCAGGCGGCCGCGGCGAGCGTGGCGGGGACGAGGAAGAGCGTGACGAAGACGCCCGCGTACACCCAGCCCAGGAACGCCTGGAGGCCGGGCAGCTCGTGCGGTCCCGTCCCGAACGGGTCGCCGGGCGGCCGTCCGGCG
>NZ_BAAAZP010000072.1:0-22016 GCF_039536965.1 Nonomuraea antimicrobica
CGCGATGGCCTTGGCGGTCAGCGGGTTGTCACCGGTGATCATGACGGTCCGGATGCCCATACGGCGCATCTCGTCGAAGCGCTCCCGCATCCCCTGCTTGACGACGTCCTTGAGGTGGATGACGCCGAGCACGCGGCCCTGCTCGGCGACGACGAGCGGGGTGCCGCCGGAGGCGGAGATGCCGTCCACCAGATGGCCGACCTCGTCGGTGGGGTGGCCGCCGTGGCGGCGTACCCATTGCATGACGGCGGTGGCGGCGCCCTTGCGGATCTGGCGCTCGCCCAGGTCGACGCCGGACATGCGGGTCTGGGCGGTGAAGGGCACCCACTGGGCGCCCTGGAGGTCGCGTTCGCGCAGTCCGTAGTGCTCTTTGGCGAACACCACGATCGACCGGCCCTCCGGGGTCTCGTCGGCCAGGCTGGAGATCTGCGCGGCCTCGGCCAGCTCCTGCTCGGTGACGCCGTCGACGGGGACGAACTGGCCGGCCTCCCGGTTGCCCAGCGTGATGGTGCCGGTCTTGTCCAGCAGCAGCGTGGACACGTCCCCGGCCGCCTCG
Organism: Nonomuraea antimicrobica; assembly: GCF_039536965.1. Taxonomy (NCBI): domain Bacteria; kingdom Bacillati; phylum Actinomycetota; class Actinomycetes; order Streptosporangiales; family Streptosporangiaceae; genus Nonomuraea; species Nonomuraea antimicrobica. The sequence continues at coordinate 557 of NZ_BAAAZP010000072.1, forward strand.
ACCGCCCTCCCCGACATGGCCAGGACGTTGCGCTGGACGAGACGGTCCATCCCGGCGATGCCGATGGCCGACAGCAGCGCGCCGATCGTGGTCGGGATCAGGCAGACCAGCAGCGAGACCAGGACGACGCCGGTCACGCCGTCGGCGGTCAGTGCGAGGGAGTCGGGCACGCCGGGATTGATCGACTTGGAGTAGATCGCCAGGGGCTGCATCGTCGCCGTGGTGACCAGGAAGATGATGGTCAGGGCGGCCAGCAGGATGTTGAGCGCGATCTCGTTCGGCGTCTTCTGCCGGTTCGCGCCCTCCACGAGGGCGATCATCCGGTCGACGAAGCTCTCGCCGGGCTTCTGGGTGATCTGGACGATGATCCGGTCGGACAGCACCTTGGTGCCGCCGGTCACGGCGGAGCGGTCGCCGCCCGACTCGCGGATCACGGGGGCCGACTCGCCGGTGATCGCCGACTCGTCCACGCTCGCGATGCCCTCGACCACGTCGCCGTCGCCGGGGATGACCTCGCCGGCCTCGACGATCACGTTGTCGCCCTGCCTGAGGTCGAGCGCGCTCACGGACTCCCAGTGGGCGGGGTCGGCGGGGTCGGTGAGGCGGCGGGCCTGGGTCTCGGTCTTCGCCTGGCGCAGGGCGGCGGCCTGCGCCTTGCCTCGGCCCTCTGCCACGGCCTCGGCCAGGTTGGCGAAGACGACGGTCAGCCACAGCCACACCACGATCGCCCAGGCGAAGAACGACGGGTCGGTGACCGCCAGGACGGTGGTGAAGACCGCGCCGATCTCGACGATGAACATGACGGGGTTGCGCCACAGCGTGACCGGGTTGAGCTTCTTCAGCGCGTCCGGCAGCGAGCGGATCAGTTGCCCGGGGTCGAGCAGACCGCCGCCGACCTTCTGCTGTGCGGCCCGCATCGCCTACCGCAGCCCTTCCGCGAGCGGCCCGAGCGCCAGCGCCGGAAGGAACGTGAGGGCGACCAGGATGATCGTCACGCCCACGACCATGCCGACGAACTGCGGCCGGTGGGTCGGCAGCGTGCCCGCGCCGCCGGGGACGGGCGCCTGCGCCGCCAGCGAACCGGCCAGCGCCAGCACCAGGACGATCGGCAGGAACCGGCCGAGGGCCATGCACAGGCCGAGCGTGGTGTTGAAGAAGGCGGTGTTCGCGCTGATTCCGGCGAAGGCGGAGCCGTTGTTGTTCGAGGCGCTGGTGTAGGCGTAGAGGATCTCCGACAGGCCGTGCGGGCCGGAGTTCAGCATGGCCGCGCGGCCCATCGGCGTCCCCATCGCCAGTGCCGTGCCGATCAGCACCAGCACCGGGGTCACCAGGAAGTACAGCGAGGCCAGCTTGATCTCGCGCGCGCCGATCTTCTTGCCCAGGTATTCGGGCGTGCGGCCGACCATCAGCCCGGCCACGAACACTGTGATCACGGCCAGGATCAGGATGCCGTACAGGCCCGAGCCGGTGCCGCCGGGCGCGACCTCGCCCAGCAGCATGTTGAAGATCAGCATGCCGCCGCCGATCGCCGTGTACGAGTCGTGGGCCGAGTCCACCGCGCCCGTGCTCGTGAGGGTCGCGGCCGAGGCGAACAGGGCCGAGTTCGAGGTGCCGAAGCGGACCTCGCGGCCCTCCGTCGACTGCCCGGCCGCCTGCGGGACGGTGCCGTTCGCGCTCGTCTCGGACCAGTTGGTCGCGCCGACGCTGAGGAGGGCGATGATCGCCATCACCGTCACGATCGCGTACCCCTGGCGGTGGTCGCCCACCATCCGGCCGAACGTGCGCGGCAGGCAGGTGGCGATCACCGTCAGCAGGAAGATCTCCACCCAGTTCGTCCACGACGTGGGGTTCTCGAAGGGGTGGGCGGAGTTGACGTTGAAGAGGCCGCCGCCGTTCGTGCCCAGGTTCTTGATCGCCTCCTGCGAGGCCGCCGCGGCCGGGGTGAACGTCTGCTCGCCGCCGGTCAGCGTCGTCCACGTGCTGTGACCGGCGAACGTCTGGATCGCCCCGCCGGCCACCAGCACCACCGCCGCCACGAACGCGATCGGCAGCAGCACGCGCACGGTGCCGCGGACGAGGTCCGCCCAGAAGTTGCCGATCGTGCCGGACCTGCGCCGGGCGAACCCGCGGACGAGCGCCATGGCCACCGCCATGCCGACGGCCGCGGAGACGAAGTTCTGCACGGCCAGGCCGGCCGTCTGCACGAGATGGCCCATCGTGGACTCGCCCGAGTACGCCTGCCAGTTCGTATTGGTCGCGAAGCTGACCGCGGTGTTCCAGGCCAGCGCCGGTTCGACCGGCTTCATCCCCAGGGACAGGAACAGGTGGCTCTGCAGGCGCTGGAGGCCGTACAGGAAGAGGATCGACATGACCGAGAACGCCAGCACGGCCCGCGCGTACCCGCTCCACGGCTGCTCGACGCCCGGCCGGACGCCCAGCAACCGGTAGGCCAACCGCTCGACGGCGGAGTGCCGGGTGCCCGTGTAGACCCGGTACAGGTAGTCGCCCAGCGGCCGGTAGCAGAGGGCCAGGGCCACCAGCAGCGACCCGATGAACACGATCCCCGCCGCGGTCGCGGACATCAGAACCGCTCCGGGAACAGCAGGGCCACGACCATGAAGACGACCAGGGCCGTGACCACCACGAGGCCGGTGGCGTTGACGGCGTTCACAGCCGTTCCACTGCCCTGACGACCAGCCCGAGGACCGCGAAGACCGCGACCGTCAGTGCGACGAAGACGACGTCGGCCATCCCCCACTCCTCAATCGGACCATGATGTTGGTCGTTCCCCCGCAAGGGCGGGCTCAAGGTCGGCGCGTCCCGAGCTTTGGGGCGCATTGCCGTTCTTGGCGGAATCCATGCGGGCCCGAGAGCCGGAGATCGGCGAGGTGAGGGGCGGGCTTGAGCAGGGCGACGGGTGTCCCGGGTGGATGTCTGTGTTCGTCGCCCGGGTCCGTCGCCCGTGTTCGTCGCCCGGGTCCGGCGGCGGTGGGCAGGAACCCGGGTCACCCCCCGATCGTTCAGAGGGCGAATGGCTCGGTCCCTTTCTTTGAGGCGGGGAGATCAACCGTGGTCTTCAAACGGCTGCGCGACGCCTTCGGCGCGGGCGCGCCCTCGATAGTCGTCATCCTCAACACCCCACGCACCCAGCCCGGCGGCATGCTGTCCGGCGAGGCCCGGCTGAAGGGCGGCGAGTTCGACGCCGCGCTCGACCGGATCGGCCTCGGCCTGATCACCTTCCCGGGCCCCGCGCTGACCGAGGGCGAGGAGTTCGCCCAGACCCGGATCTCAGGGCCGCTCGTCGTCCGCCAGGGCGAGGAACGGGCCTTCGAGTTCCAGGTCGCGGTCCCGTGGGAGACGCCGATCAGCGAGATTGGCGGCCGACACCTGCCCGGCATGGCGCTCGGCGTACGCGCCGAGGTGGCCACCACCACGGTCGTCGACCAGGCCGATCCCGACCTGGTCGCCGTCCGGCCGCTGCCGTCCCAGTCGCGGGTGCTGCAGGCGTTCGCGCGGCTCGGCTTCCCCTTCAAGGCCGCCGCGCTGCAGACCGGCGGGCCGGATAGCGGGCACCGGGAGCTGCCCTTCCACCAGAAGATCGAGTTCTTCCCGCCCAGCCACCACACCGGGATCGTGCACGGGATCGAGCTGGCGTTCGTGCCCAGCTTCGATGGCCTGGACGTGGTGCTGGAGGCGGACCAACTCGGGGGCAGGCTCTCCTCGGGCGCGCAGCGTTTCCGGCTGACCCACGAGGAGGCGCTGCGTACCGACTGGCCCAGCGTGATCGACCGGTGGCTCGCCGGGCTGGCCCATCACGTCCGCGGCGTCGATCGCGGGCCAGGACGGGGCCGACCGGTCACGTGAGCGGGCCCGGCAACGGGCCCTCATGCCTGGGCAGGCGGCACGAGGTCATCCCGCCACGCGCATTTCCCGATCGGTGGAAAGGGTTTTGACGCGTTCGCGGCGCGTGGAGAATGCGTCAGGGGCTGTGGCGAAAACGTGATGATGGCGTAGAAAAACGACTTCCGCCGGGCTTTAGCCGGTTATATGAAAGGCGTGTGCCCCTGAAAGGAACGGCGGATGCGCGGAAGTCCTGTGGGTGTGCTGCTCCCGGCCGGGTTCGTGTACGCGATCGGCGCGTGTGCCGTCGCCGCGCTGGCCTTCGCCGAGACCGCGGATCGGGTCGTGCTGGTGGCCGTGGAGGTGGGGGTGTTCGGCGCGTGGGCGGGGCACTACCTCGCCGCGCCCGTCACGGGCGTGATGGCCTGGTGCTTCACCACGGGCTTCCTGGTGCACGCGGAGGGCGAGCTGACTTTTGAGGCCGCTGATCTGGAGCGGCTGGTCACGTTCACCGTCGCGGCGCTCGTGGGCTGCGCCTTCGCGCACGTCTTCCGGCCGCGCGGCCCGCGCCGCCCGTCGCGGTCCAGGGGCGCCACCAGACGGGCCCCCGTCCTGGTGGGACACCTCCACGGGCCCGGCGGCGTCGCACACGAGGAGCCCTGACGGCGGGCCCTGGCGTCGGGCCCTGGCGTCGGGCTCTGACGGGGGGCACTGAGCGATCCCCGACGGCGATCCCCTCGGCGTATTTTCCGCGTAGGTATTCGGGACGCGTGCGTCAGGAAGGCGTAGGGATGTGCACTCGCGGGCCGGTGGCAGGCGCAACATGGGGGTGAAAATCCCCTTTAGGAGTATTCCGTAATGTCCGTTGTCAAGGAACGCGCCACCGCCAAGGAGCCCGCCGATATCGGTGAGCGGCACCGGCTGTCCGTCGTCGGCGGGCTGGCCGCGTTGTCGCTGGACGCGATGGCGTCGGTGGCGTACGGACCCGAGGCGATCGTCCTGGTCCTGGCCCTGGCCGGTGGCGCGGGGCTCGGGTTCACCCTCCCGGTCACGTTCACGATCGCGGCCCTGCTGGCCGTGCTGACCCTCTCCTACCGGCAGGTCATCGCGGCCTTCCCCGAGGGCGGCGGCGCCTACGGGGTGGCCAAGACGCACCTCGGACGGCGGGCCGGTCTGGTGGCCGGGGCCTCGCTGGTCATCGACTACGTGCTCAACGTCGCCGTCTCGGTGGCCGCCGGGGTCGCCGCGCTCACCTCCGCCTTCCCGGAGCTGCTGCCGTACACGGTGTGGTTGTGCCTGGCGGTGCTGGCCCTGGTCACGGCGGTCAACCTGCGCGGGATCGCGCACAGCGCCCGCGCGTTCATCGTCCCGACCGCGGTGTACGTGGGCGCGATCCTGCTCGTCATCGTGGCCGGGCTGCTGCGCGGCGGGCCCGCCGTGGACGTCACGCACCAGGCGGCGAGCCTGCAGACGGTGGGCGTGCTGTTGCTGCTGAAGGCGTTCGCGAACGGCTGCGCCTCGCTGACCGGCGTGGAGGCCATCGCGAACGCGGTCCCGTCGTTCAGGCGGCCCCGCGTGCGCCGGGCGCAGCGGGCGGAGGTGGCGCTCGGCGGGCTGCTGGCCGTGATGCTGCTGGGCATCGCCGCGCTCATCGAGAAGTTCGCCATCGCCCCGGCGGACGGCGTGACGGTCCTGGCGCAGGTCACCCGGGCGTCGCTGGGGGACGGGCCGCTGTTCTACCTTGTGCAGTTCGCCACCGTGGTGCTGCTGGCGCTGGCCGCCAACACCTCCTTCGGCGGCCTGCCGGTGCTGGCGCAACTGCTGGCCCGCGACAACAACCTGCCGCACTTCTTCGCCCTGCGCGCCGACCGGCAGGTGCACCGCTACGGCATCGGCTTCCTGGCCGTCACCAGCGCCCTGCTGCTCGTCGTGGCCAGGGGCGAGATGAACCTGCTGGTCCCGCTGTTCGCGATCGGGGTGTTCGTCGGGTTCACGCTGTCGCAGGCCGGCATGGTCCGGCACTGGGTGGGGAGCCGTCCCGCCGGGTGGAGATGGCGGGCGGCGCTGAACGGGTTCGGCGCGCTGCTGACGTTCGTGGCCGCGATCGTGGTCACGCTGTCGAAGTTCGGCGAGGGCGGCTGGCTGATCGTGGTGGCGCTGCCGCTGCTGGTCGCGGGCATGGAATGGGTCAACCGCTCCTACACGCGCATCGGGGCGCGGCTGGAGCTGGGCAGGACCCCGGAGCCGCCCCGCCCGCGCCGCTCCCTGGTGGTCGTGCCGGTGCACGCGGTGACCCGGCTGACCCGGGACGTCCTGTCCGCGGCGCTGTCGCTGGGCGACCGGGTGGTGGCCGTGAACGTCACCCACCCCGAGGACGAGCGGCAGGCCAGGGCCTTCGTCGACGACTGGGAGCGGTGGGCGCCCGAGGTGGAGCTGGTCCAGCTCTTCGACGCGCACCGGCGGCTGGACGAGCCGTTGCTCACGTACCTGGCCCAGGTGCCCGAGCCGCACGTGTTCGTGCTGATCGCCGAGGTCGAGCCCGAGCACGCCTGGCAGCGCCTGCTGCAGAACCAGCGCGGCGCCGTGCTGGCCAGGGCGCTGCGCCGCCGTACGGACGCGGTGGTGTGCCGGATGCGCTTCCGCGTCCCCTAAGCCCGCGTCCGATAAGCCCGTGTCCCATAAGCCCGCGTCCCATGAGTCTCGGGTCTGTGAGCGCGTCCGTCAGGAGAGTTCCGCGGGCAGGCCGTGCGGATCGACCCGCGCGACGATCAGCCCAGGGGTGTTGGACGCCTTCGCGGCGGCGAGCGCCTGGTCGAAGGCCGCCGCCGTGTCCACGGACCGGGCGAACGGCACGCCCAGGCCCTTCGCGAAGGCGACGAAGTCCCACCGGTTGAGCACCACGTACGGCTTCGGCTGCGCGCCGGCGTTGCCGAAGTACCCGGAGTCGATGAGGAACTGCTCGAAGCCGTAGATGCCGTTGTCGATGACGACGACGACCGGGTTGCGCCCGTACCGGACCATCGTGGAGAGCGCCTGCGCGGTCATGTGGAAGCCGCCGTCGCCGCAGACGACCAGCGGACGGCGGCTCGACCCGAACGACGCGCCGACCGCGGCGGCCACGGAATGCCCGATGGAGGCCCACACGGCGCCGCACAGGAACGCGTCACGGCCCTTGACCGGCAGGTTCGCCGCCGAGGCGACACCGAGGAAGGTGTCGGGGACCACGAGCCACGAGGCGTCCAGCGCGGCGCCGATGCGGTCGAACACCTGACGGTAGGTCAGCGGGCCGGTCGCGGCGGGCGCGGCGGGGTCCACGGCGGCGGGCACCGGCATGGGCGCCTGCCTGGCGGCCTCGGTGACCATCGCGGTCACGAGGGCGCCCAGCTCAGCGTTCTGCTTGGCGGCGTTCTTGATCTTCACCTTGCCGTCGTACGCGGTGACGATCCGGTTGACGCCGCCGCTCACGAGCGTGGCGTAGCTGCTCGGGAAGACGCAGCCGAGCATGAGGATCAGGTCCGCGTTCGCGACCGCGCCGGCGGCGGAGGGCAGGGAGTTCGGCGGCGCGAAGACGCCGACCCAGCCGTTGCCCTGCTCGGGCAGCACCGACTTGGCGAGCAACTGGGCCGACCAGCGGACGCCGAGCTTGGCGATCAGGTCGGCCACCTTGTCGGCCAGCCCGTACCGCTGGATCTCGGTGCCCACGAGAACCAGCGGCGCCGACGCGGCCCGTACGAGCCCGACGATCGTGGCGGCGAGCTGCTGCTCGGTGCCCGCCGCCGGATTGGTGACGGGCAGCGCCCCGGCCGGGGCCGGGCAGGTCGCCGTCCAGATGTCCCGGTTGATCTCGACGTAGACCGGGCGCTTCGCCCTGATCGCGGTGGAGATCGCGTTGTCGACCAGCGCGGGCACGTCGGCGGCCCGCCCGGCGCGGGCCGCGCTCGCGGTGACGAGCTGGTACGCGGCCAGATCCCCGTCCGGCCGGCCGGTCGAGTGCGAGAACAGGACGTCGAAGTCCTTCAGGTTGGCCAGGTTGGCGGCGTTCGGGCCGCCGTTGAGCACCACCACCGGGCTGCGCTCGACGAAGGCCCCGGCGATGGCGTTGACCATGCTCAGCATGCCCACGCCGTTGGCGACCGCGACCGCGCCGAGGCCCCTCGTCCGCGCGTAGCCGTCCGCGGCGTACCCGGCTTCCAGATCGGCCGCGGTCACGACCGCCTTGATGCCGTGGCTGCCGACGGCGTCGAACAGCGGCGCGCAGAAGGCCGCCGGCACGCCGAACAGCGTGTCGACGCCCTGCTGGCTCAGCCGTTTGAGCACGTAGTCGGCGACGGTGAAGGGCACGGTGACGCTCCAGTGGGGACCCGCCGGGGCGGCGGGTCCGGTCAGTCGGAACCAGGTCAGTCGGTGATGGACAGCCGCGGGTCGACCAGCCGCTCGTTGTCCGGGTGATCGATGTGGATCTTCGGCAGCGGCACGGGCGCGGCCTCGCCGAACGCGGCGGCGATGTGCCGCACCAGGCCGGTGCACACGGTCTTCGAGGGGACCTCGTCGTCGACGCCCATCTCGGTGGTGCCGCCGATGACGACGTGGTCCGCGCGCGGGAACAGGTAGCCGTTACGGCCGTAGAGGTAGTGCAGGTTGGGCTGTGGTCGCAACATCGCGAGCTGTCCCTTGACGGCCAGCAGCTTGGAGTCGTTCCACAGGGTCTTCGCGCCGAGCCCGGTGCAGTTGACGATGATCTGCTGGGTCAGCGTGAGCACGTCCGCCTTGTCGGCGAATCGGCGCGTCACGAACGTGACGCCGCGCGCCCTCAGGTCGTGCTCCAGCCGGGCGAGGAAGATCGGCGGCTCGACGAGCAGCGTCTGGTACTTGTGGCCCGGCTGATCGTGGTGGTTCTGGAACGGCAGCCCGGGAAGGTCCTCGCGGGGCGGCAGCAGGCCGGGCACGAGGTCCATGACCGTGTCCAGGCCCGGCGTGCGCCTGATGCTGAAGTTGGGCACCTCGGAGACGCCGTAGCCGTTGCCGATGCTCTGCTTGAACGTCGTGTAGGCCGTCTTGACGATGCCCTTGAGCTCCTGCTCCTTGCCGGCGAACTCCATGATGGACACCGCCCACTGGCCCCCGGCCCGCCACGACGTGGTGTCGCGCGGCAGGCGGTCGGCGTAGATCGTGACCCTGAGCCCGAGGTCGAGCAGCCGCGTGGCGGCCGTGAGCCCCATGACGCCCGCGCCCAGCACCGCGGCCTCCGTCTGGGGCGAGCCGGCCAGGAACGTCCGGACGAGGTCCTTCACCCTGGCCGCGCAGCCCCAGCTCATGCTGATGCCGGCGCCGCCGTGGCCATAGTTGTGCACGACGAACTTGCCGGACGGGCGTTCGGTGTCGAGCCGGTAGGAGCCCATGCGATACGGCCGGACCCCCGCCAGACAAGCGCCCGGCGCGTCGGGGTCGAAGGCGAAGCTGGGTGTCGGCAGGTCGGTCACTGCGCGCACGCGGCCGTGAGCCATGGTCCATCCCCCATCGGTGTACTCCGATGCGCCACCGGCACGGTGGCCACCCGTACGCCTACCCGGGGCCACGTGTGACCCATGCGCCGGATCCGGCACCTTGACCCTTTTGATGGCGGATGTTTCCGTTGCGGGCGCGATCACGGGCGCGGCCTGCCTGGACGCCCACGGCCGCACGACGGTCCGGTCGGCTCAGCCGGTCAGGAAGCCGCCCGACGCGTCGATGTCCGTGCCCACCACGGCGGTCGCGTCGTCGGAGGCCAGCCACATCACCACGCGGGCCATCTCCTGCGGCCGGACGATCCGCTTGATCGGATAGTCCTGCGCGATCTGCTCGTACGTCACCCCGAACGCCCTGGCCGCCCGCTCCAGCATCGGCGTGTCCACCGCGCCAGGGGCCAGCGCGTTGACGCGGATGTTCCGGTCGGCGTACTCCAGCGCGGCCACCTTGGTCAGCGACGCCACCGCGTGCTTGCTCGCGTTGTACGGAGAGATCGTGGCGAAACCGACCTCGGCCGAGATGGACGCGGTGTTGACGATGACCCCGGCGCCCTGGCGGAGCATGTGCGGAATCTCGTACTTCATCGCCAGGAACACCCCGGCCGCGTTCGTCCGCCACACCTGCTCGAAGTCGTCCAGCGTCTGCTCGTGCAGCGGCGCGGCCCGCGGGCTCTCGATGCCCGCGTTGTTGAAGGCGACGTCGATGCGCCCGTGGCGGCGTACGCACGCCTCCACCAGCCCCCGGACGTCGCCCTCCTTCGTCACGTCGGCCCGCATGAACACGGCGTCCCCGCCGAACCCCCTGATCTCCCGCTCATGACGCCTGCCGAGCTCCTCGCGCCGCCCGCAGAAGAACACCCGCGCGCCCTGCCGGGCCATCTCGTACGCGGTGGCCTGCCCGATGCCGGACGTCGCCCCGGTGATGAGGACCACCTTGCCGGCGAAGCGCCCGCGCGGGTCGGCCCTGCCCTCGGAGGGGGCGGGCGGGTTCTGCGTATTGGCCAGGACGGGCGCGGCGCCTGCCACGCCCCCGGCGGCCAGCGCCATCGCGCCCGTGGCGCCGGTCGTGAGGATCGTCCGCCTCGACGGCCGCGGCTGTTCGCTCATGAAGTCTCTCCGCTCGGTGTGATGGGATCGATCATCATGGTCGGACACGGGCGTTTCCACGGTCCAATACCTGTGCCCATAACCGTCGGTTATGGCAGAGGCCCGGCGCGCGGCCGGCGGTCAGTTGACGCAGTCCTGGGTGTTGAGGCCGAGGGCCAACTCCACCACCTTGTTCTGCCGGTTCACCCCGAAGTAGTAGTACGCGTTGCGGTTGCCGGGCACGGTGGCGTAGTAACCGCTCACCTGGCTCTTGACGCCCGGGTAGGCCTTCTTGACCTGGCCGAGGGTCGAGCCGACGCCGATGCCCGCGGGGGTGCGTACCCGGTCGGGGGCGAAGATGACGGCGACGCCGCGCTTCTTGGAGAGGTAGAGGCTCACCTCGTTCTTGGGGTTCGGGTGGGCCTTGTAGTCCCAGGCGGAGCAGTAGTCGTTCCACTTGAGCACGAGCTTGCCCGTGGCCTTGGCCTGCTTGGCGGTCATCCCCAGCTTGACGCCGCCGTAGCCGAGAGGACCGAAGGTGCCCGGCGCGGTGGCGGCCGCCACCTGGCCCTGTGCGGCGGACGCGGCGCCCGCCGGGCTCGCGATCGCGAGCGCCGTCCCGGTGATCGCCAGTGCCGCCGCAAGCCGAGTCATGTTCATTCCCGTCACTCCGTCTCTCCGATGGGCGTGAGTCATGCCTCTCTCTGTGATGGCGTATGCCGGCGGAAAGTTCACGCTCGTCGAGCGGATCGTGGCGGGGCCATGATCTTGGCGGCGGGTCCCCACCCTCAGGCAGGCACCCGCTACGGCATCAGGAAGGCGGGACCGTGACCACGATCCACGCTGTGAAGCCCGATGTCATCGTCGCTCGTCCTTTCGGCATGGGAGATCGTTCTCGTTGCGCCCAAGGCTAGGGACGGCGACTACAGGCCCACTACAGAGCCGACGTCACACCCATAACCAGCGAACAGATCACGACGCCCGGACGCGGCGGGGCTCACGGGCCGTCGTCGCGGATTGCGGGCGGGCGGTCGTCCGCGGCCATCTCGGCGCCCGTAGACGATCTCTCGTGGAGGCGTAAGTCCCCGCCTGCGAGGTGGAACGCGTACCTCCTCAGACTTTCGGGTCAGCGAGGGGGGCGTTCAAATATCCATCATGCAAGGCAGGCGATAGCCTTAACCGCCCCATCCTGGAAGATTAGCCTAAGCGAAAGGGTATGAGACGTTTCCGTCTCATGCCCTTTCGCGGGCGAGAGAGGACGAACGTGGCCGTTGCAACTCCTCAGAGGCCGAGTCCATGCATCGCCGCGCTGATGACGCTGGTGCTGGGGATCGCTATTTCTTCCTGTACGTCAGACACGGCGACAGCCATCTCATGCGAGCGCCTTCAGATAGTCGCCCTCAACTCTTTTGCCGTAACCCACGGAGATTATGAGCTGAACAGCGGCGCTGCCTCCTCCGAAAGTGCCTGCAAAGACGGGTCGCAGTGTGATGGTGGCCCCCGACCAGCCATTGATCTGGGAGTCGCCAATCTTCTGCGACTACAGAGGATTCAACGCGTGCCAGTTCAGCGCCCACCCGGAGCCGCTCACCGCCCAATTCAGGAAATGGGTTAGCTTACTGCAGGAAAGTGACGCGCAGGTCCTCAATCAATTCAATCTCAAGCTCAAGAGCCTGCAAGCGTACGCGAGAGACGGTCTCATTTACGGATTCACCGCTCGGAATCTTCCTGACCCTATTCGGGCCATCGCCCGCGACCCGCGCATCCGGGCCGTTTACGTCGTGGATACCGACCTGCCCCGCAACTGATGACAGGTGCACGATTGAGAAGACCGTTTGCGGCGAACCCTCAGCCGTGGCTTGATATTTGACTGGCGACCTGGCGCCAGTCGACGAACTTGAAGTTCGTCACCTCGCGGTCCCCGTCGGCGGGCGTGTCGGCCCCGTCGTGGACCACCAGCAGGCCCTCCGGGAAGGCGCTGCCGAGCGCGGCGCTGGTGACCATGGCGCCGTCGCTCACCTCGGCCCCGTCCGCGCGCGGTCCTGACGTCACGCGGAACTGCCCGATGTGCGTGTTGTCCGCCCGGTCGTACGCGGCGAACGTGTCGTCGCCCTGGCTGGAGGCCAGCAGGTAACCGTCGCGCCGCCCGTCCTCGTAGATCGTCAGGCCCTCGGCGTCGGCCGACAGGTGGTCGCCGCCGTAGCCGCGGTCCTGGCCGGGCAGGCACTCCTCCGTCTCCGGGTCGTAGGTGTCCTGCCTGCCGTACTCCTTGACCTTGTCCATCAGCGCGGGGCGGCCGGTCAGGTCGGCGCGCAGGCGCCAGATGCCGACGTCCTCCTGCGCCGCGTACAGCACGCCGCGGGCGCCGTCGACCACCATGCCTTCGACCTGCGGCAGTTCGCCGGGCTCGCCGCACGGCGTCCAGGTGGTGCCGTCGGGGAGGGGGAAGGCGGCGGGCAGGTCGAGCGTGCGGACGTTGCGGTAGGTGACCTTGCCGCCGGGGGCGGCGGCGAGCTGGAGCAGGCCGAGCCGGGTCTGGTGGCGGCGGCTGACCACGACGCGGGTGCCGCTGACGGCCAGCCCGTACGCGGTCCGCGCCTCGTCCACCTCCTCCTGGCTGCCGTTGAAGACGAACGGCACGGCCGGGTCGGTCACGTCGGTGAGGGGCGGCCGGCCCGCGGCGGCCGCGGCCGGGTCGATGGCGAACACGCGCAACTGGTCGCGTCCCCGGTCGGAGGCGACGGCGAGGTCGACCTTGGCGCCGGTGGACAGGCGGAAGCCGTGGACGAGGTCGACGTTGTTGAGCCGTCCCGGCTCGTGGCCGGGGCCGGGCGGCGGCTGGGCGGGCAGGTGCTGGAGCTGGGCGCCGGACAGCGAGTACGCGTACAGGCCGCCCTCCTTGGCCGTGGTGATCACGACGCTCTTGGCGGGCCGGGAGGGGTGCACCCAGATGGCCGGGTCGTCGCCGTTGGCGAAGCCGCCGGCCTCGTCGTCGTAGAGGGGTGGGGTCTCGGTGGCGGCGACCACCTCAGCCACGGGCGCCGGGGCGAGGGGGGTGACAAGAAGCATGGCCGCGGATAAGAAGGCACGCACAGGCATTTCTCGAGATTCGCCGTCCGTCTTGAACGACGGGTTAACGTGCCGGGCATAAGTCAGCATGTCTATACAAACAGATGACATTGAGGTAGAACCAGGGCGAGCCCGTTGGTCTTGGAGGTGTCCTGTGAGACGTACCCCGATCGTGCTGGCCCTGCTGGGCGTTCTCGCCGTCAGTGGCTGCTCCTCCTCCGGAGGTCAGACCGCGCAGAGCGCTCCACCCGTCGCCTCCGAGGCGGCCGCGCCGTCCGGAGGCGGCGGCCGTTTCGCCGTGATCACCCACGGCGCGCCCGGCGACTCCTTCTGGGACGTGGTCAAGAACGGCGCGGAGGCCGCCGGCAAGCAGTACGGGGCGAACGTCACGTATCAGGGCGACGGCGACCCGGCCAAGCAGTCGCAGCTCATCGACCAGGCCGTCTCGGAGAAGGTGGACGGCATCGTGGTCTCCATGGCCAACCCCGACGCGCTGAAGGAGGCGATCGGCAAGGCGGTCACGGCGAAGATCCCGGTCGTCACGATCAACTCGGGGGCCGACTCCTCCAAGGCGCTCGGCGCGATCACGCACGTCGGGCAGTCGGAGGACGTGGCCGGGCGCGGCGCCGGCGAGCAGCTCAAGGCGGCCGGCGTCACCAAGCTGCTGTGCGTGATCCACGAGGCCGGCAACGTCGGGCTCGACCAGCGCTGCAAGGGCGCCGAGCAGACGCTGGGCGGCACGGTCGAGCGGCTGCAGGTCGACGTGAGCAACCTGGCCGACGTCACCTCCAAGGTCGCCGCCAGGCTCCAGACCGACCAGCAGGTCAACGGGGTGCTCACGCTCAACCCGGCGGTCGCGGTGGCCGCCAGGGACGCGATCGGCGACGCGGGCTCGCAGGCCAAGCTGGCCACGTTCGACCTGTCGGCGGACGTGGTGACCGCGATCAACGACGGGCAGATCCTGTTCGCCGTGGACCAGCAGCAGTACCTCCAGGGCTATCTGCCGATCACGTTCCTCAACCTGTACAAGGCCAACCTCAACACCGTCGGCGGCGGCCTGCCGGTCAACACCGGGCCCGGATTCGTCACCAAGGACAACGCCGCGCAGGTGGCCGAGCTGGCCGAGGCGGGCACGCGATGACCGTCGCGGCCGACGAGCGGATCGCCCGCGTCGGGGTGGCCCGCCGCCTGCTGGTCAGGCCCGAGCTGGGCGCGGTGGTCGGGCTCGTGCTGGTGTTCGCGTTCTTCGCCGTGCAGTCGCCGGTGTTCCGCTCGCCGGACGGCATCGCCAACTGGCTCGACCCGGCGGCCACGCTGGGCATCATGGCGGTCGCGGTGGCGCTGCTGATGATCGGCGGGGAGTTCGACCTGTCGGCCGGGGTGCTGACCGGCACCAGCGGGCTGATCCTGGTGACGCTGGCCACCAGGTTCGGGCTGAACGTGTGGCTGGCGATGCTGGCCGGGCTGGTCGTGGCGCTGGCGGTGGGGTTCGCCAACGGGCTGGTGGTCACCAGGACGCGGCTGCCCAGCTTCATCGTGACGCTGGGCACGTTCCTCATGCTGCAGGGGATCAATCTCGGCGTCACCAAGGCCATCACCGGGACGGTGCAGGTCAGCGGGCTGCGCCGGGCCGAGGGGTTCGAGGCGGCGAACGCGGTCCTGGCCGGGACGATCGAGGTCGGCGGCACCTCGTTCCGGGTGGCGATCCTGTGGTGGGTCCTGGTGACGGCGGTGGCGACGTGGGTGCTGATGCGATCGAGGGCCGGCAACTGGATCTTCGCGGTGGGCGGCAACGAGCAGGCCGCCCGCGCGGTGGGCGTGCCCGCCGCCCGTACGAAGATCGCGCTGTTCATGACCACGGCGTTCGCGGCGTGGCTGGTCGGCTCGATCCTCGCGCTGCGGTACACGTCCGTGCAGGCCAACATCGGCATCGGGCAGGAGTTCATCTACATCATCGCCGCCGTGATCGGCGGCTGCCTGCTGACCGGCGGGTACGGCTCGGCCATCGGCGCCGCCATCGGTGCGGTGATCTTCGGGATGGCCGACAAGGGCATCGTGTTCCTGGGCTGGGACGCCGACTGGTTCACGTTCTTCCTCGGCGCGATGCTGCTGCTGGCGACGCTGGCCAACCGCCTGGTCAGGCGGTACGCCGAGGAGGTGCGGCATTGATCCTGGAGACCAGGGGCATCGGCAAGACGTTCGGCTCGGTGCTGGCGCTGCGCGAGGTGTCGATGGGCGTGGCGGCCGGGGAGGTCACCTGCGTGCTCGGCGACAACGGCGCGGGCAAGTCGACGCTCATCAAGATCCTGTCGGGGGTGCACCAGCACGACGCGGGGGCGTACCTGGTGGACGGGCGGGAGGTGCGCTTCGCCAGCCCCCGCGACGCGCTCGACCGCGGCATCGCCACCGTCTACCAGGACCTGGCGATGATCCCGCTCATGTCCGTCTGGCGTAACTTCTTCCTCGGCTCCGAGCCCCGCAAGGGCCTGGCCTTCGACGTGGCCAGGGCCCGCCGGGTGGCGCGCGAGGAGCTGCGCGCCATGGGCATCGACATCCGCGACGTGGACCAGCCGGTCGGTACGCTGTCCGGCGGCGAGAGGCAGTCGGTGGCCATCGCGAGGGCCGTCCACTTCGGCGCCCGCGTGCTCATCCTCGACGAGCCCACCTCGGCGCTCGGGGTCAAGCAGGCGGGCGTCGTGCTGCGCTACATCGCCCGTGCCCGCGACCGAGGGCTCGGCGTCGTGTTCATCACCCACAACCCGCACCACGCCTACCCGGTCGGTGACCGGTTCGTGCTGCTCAACCGGGGTGCCTGCGTCGGCGCGTACGGCAAGGCCGACGTCACCACGCAGGAGCTGACCGCGCTCATGGCGGGCGGGGCCGAGCTGGAGGAGCTGGCGCACGAGCTGCGACGCGAGTGAGCCGGCCGGTTCCCCGGGCGGGCAAATTTGGTGGACATTTGATGGTTTTGGGCGATCGGCTGGACGAGAGTACAGGCATAACTCCTCGGTATGCCGGAATCGGAGGCCCAAGAGATCGCCATGACCACGATGACCAGCAGGCGCGTCGTGCCGCACCCGGAAGCCGCCGGGTAAGGGGCGCCTGGCATGGGGCTGTGGCCGGGAGCACCCTTGGGGCCGTTATTACCTGGCCGCCCGAGGACGGCGGGCCGTCCAGCGAGGCGGCCCGCTCCCCAGCCCGCCTCCGGGCGTGCTTCCCGTTCCCCCTGCTAGGAGCCTCCATGACCGCCATCGACGCACGAATCCTGCCCATCGGCGCGGCGTTCGACCGCATGCCGTTCACCCGCAGGCACGTGCTCGCCGCGCTCGCGCTGTTCATCGCGTTCGTCATCGAGTCGTGGGAGCAGCTCGCGCTCGTCTACGTCTCCGGCGACCTGGGCACGCGGCTGGGCATCGACGAGGCGGGCGTCGGGGTCGTGCTGTCGGCGGTCGCGCTCGGCATGATCCCCGGCGTGCTGGTGTGGGGGCCGGTGGCCGACCGGATCGGGCGGCGGCCGACGGCGTTCTGGTCGCTGCTGGCGTACGGGGTGATCGCGCTGGCCTCGGCGTTCGCCCCGAACGCGACCGTGCTGGTGGCGCTGCGGGTGGCCTCGGGGCTGGCGCTGGCCGGGGTGTACACGATCACGTTCCCGTACTTCCTGGAGCTGCTGCCGACCCGGCACCGCGGGCGGGCGGCAGTCTACCTGTCGATCGGGTGGCCGATCGGCATCCTGGCCGCGATCGGCGCGTCGGTGTCGCTGGGCCACCTGGGCTGGCACGCGGTGGTGATCGCGAGCGCGGTGGCGGGGCTGTGGGCGTTCGCGGTCAGGGCGTGGGTGCCGGAGTCGCCGTACTGGCTGGCGGCGCGCGGGCGGCAGGAGGAGGCGCGGGCGGTGCTGCGCACGCTGGGCAGCCCGGACGCCGGCGCCACGTTCACGGTGGCGAGCCGGCGCGCGGGACGGCCGCTGGACCTGTTCAAGGGCGGGCTGGCCCGGATCACCGTGGTCATGCTGGTGCTGAACTTCACCTTCAACTGGGGCTACTGGGGCCTGCAGACGTGGCTGCCGGTGCTGCTGCAGGAGCGGGGGCTGACGTTGTCGGCCTCGCTCGGGTTCGCCGCGCTGAGCGCGCTGATGATGATCCCCGGGTACGTGAGCGCCTCGCTGCTGACCGGCCGGTTCGGGCGCAAGAGGGTGTTCCTGACGTACGTGGTGGCGGCGGCGCTGGGCGGGCTCTGGTTCGCCACCGCCGAGTCCACGGTCGGGCTGTACCTGGGCAACTTCGTGCTGGCGTTCTTCAGCCTGGGCGCGTGGGGCGTCTGGAACACCTGGAACGGCGAGTTCTACCCGACCGCCCTGCGCGGCACCGGCTACTCGTGGGCCACGGCGGCGCAGCTCGTGGCCACCACCGTCGCGCCGTCGGCGGTGGGCGCGCTGCTCGCGCACGCGACCGGGTTCACGCCCACGCTGCTGATCATCACCGCGTTCATGGTGGCCACGGCGCTGCTGGCGGTGCCGCTGCCGGAGACGGAAGGACGCGAGCTGGAGTGATCCTCGGCGTCGCCCTGCGCATCCAGGAGCCCTCCGACGAGCCCTCGGAGGCTCCGGTACTGGTGACGGTCACCGGAGGCGTCCCGTCCTGGCCGGTGGCCCGCGCCACGGCCCGTACGGCCTCTCGGGCCTGCGTGGCGCTCGACCTGACCGGGGCGCGGACGGCGGCGGTGGCGGCCATCCGGGTGGGCGGGCCGTGCGCGCCGGCGCTGCGGCCGGTGGTGGGCTCGGGGGTGGCCACGATCGTACGCGGCGGCCACAGCGTGACGGGACGGCGGCTGGCGCCGCTGGACACCGAGGCGGTACGCCGGTTCGCGGCCGCCTGCGGGCTGGCGGACTTCGCCGTGACGGCCACGGGGTCGCCCATGCTGACCGAGCACGAGCTGGCCGTGGCGGCGATCATCGCGGCCGAGGTGCCGGACGCCCGGATCACGCTGTCGTACGAGTTCGGGCACCCGGGCCTGCGCGAGCGGGAGGCGAACGCGATCCGCAACGCGGCGCTCGGCCCGGAGGCGGGGCGGATCGCCGACGAGGTGGCCAGGGAACTGCCCGGGGTGCCGGCGTACTTCGCCAGGTCGGGGAGCGGGCTGGTGTCGGCGCACTATTTCCGCAGGTTCCCGCTGGCCTGCGACCTGGGGGCGACCGCGAGCGGGGAACGGGGGCGGGCCGAGCTGGGCGAGGCAGGGCGGAAGGCCCCCGACGGGGTGGCGGCGGCGTACGGGGCGGCGCTGGCGGAGCCGGAGGCGCAGGTCGAACGGATCGTCCAGGCCCGCGGCCGGGCGGAGCTGGAGCGGGTGCTCCAGGACGCCAGGGACGAGGCGCTGACCCGGGTGGTCAGCGCGGGGGCGGCACCGGGCTCGGCCCGGATCGCGGAGACCACGGTGAACCCGCTCTCCTACCTCCCGGACGGCCTGTATCGGGTACGGGTGACCGCGGGCGGGCGGCCGTGGGCCGGCTGATCGACCTCGACGGGCTGGCCCGGTTCTCGGCGGGGTCGCGGGTGTTCGCGACGGGGGCGGCGGAGTCGTCGTTCAACCTCGCCGTGGACTGGGCGCGGTCGGTGCTCGGCCACGGCGTCGAGCTGCTGGCGGCGGGCGAGCCCGAGCCGGACACGCTGTGCGTGGCGGTCAGCCTGGTGGGCTCCACGACGGCGCTGGGCGAGCAGTTGCCGTTCGGCGACGAGCCCGAGCGGGCGGTGCGGGCGCTGGAGCGCAGGCTGGGGGAGCGGGCCGGGGCGGTGGTGGCGCTGAACCTGGCGGCGGAGAACGCGCTGATCCCGCTGGTCGCGGCGGCCCGGCTGGGGGTGCCGCTGGTGGACGGCGACGGGTCGGGGCGGGTGTTCCCGCTGCTGGAGCAGACGACGTACGCGCTGGGCGGGCTGAGCCCGGCCCCGGTGGCGCTGGCGGGCGGCTCGGGGGAGGTGGTGCTGCTGGAGACGGCGGCCGACCGGGTGGAGGAGCTGCTGCGTCCTGTGGTGCTGGCGCTCGGGGGGTGGGCGGTGGCGGCGTGCTATCCGATGGCGGCCCGCGACCTGGCCCAGGCGGTGGTGCCGGGCACGGTGAGCCTGCTCATGCGGGCGGGGGAGCCGGGGGTCGCGCGGTCGGTGGCGGCGCCGTACGGGGTGCGGGCGTTGTGCCGCGGCCGGATCCTGGCCGTGGAGGGCAGCACGGGGCACGGCACCGACCTGGCCCTGCCGTCGCTGCCGTCCAGCATCGTGCTGCGCGAGTCGGAGGGGCTGCGCCGGCTGGTCAGGCTGGAGGCGCACAACGAGATCGTCCTGGCCCTGGCGGACGGCGCGGTGGTGGCCACGGTCCCGGACCTGATCTGCATGGTCTCGACCGCCGACGAGATGGTGGTGGACGTGGACAAGGCGGAACCTGGCCTGGAGGTGGACATCATGGTGGTGCGGGCGGCGCCGGTGTGGCACACGGCGCGGGGGCTGGCGCTGGGCGGGCCACGTGCGTTCGGGATCCCGCTGTGAGGACATGGATCGCTGTGAGGACACGGATCGCGGTGAGGACGGGGATCGCGGTGAGAGCGGGGATCCCGCTGTGAGAACGGGGAGGCAGGGGTGAGCGCGGTGCGGGCACCGGGGTGGGAGGCGCCGGTCACGGTGGCCGAGCTGGTCAACGCGGGCCCGCTGGCCGGGGCGCGCATGTACGGCGCGGGCGAGAACCCGGTGCGCGGCGTGCGGATCGTGGACGAGCTGTCGGTGTTCGGGACGGTCGCGCCGCACACGGCGGTGGTCCTGACCGGCGCGGCGGCGAGTGGGGGCTGGGCGGTGGAGATGGCGATGCGCCGGGCCTGGGAGCAGGCGGCGGCGTGCGTGATCGCGCCGTCGGGCGGGCTGAGCGAGGGCTCGGGGGAGGTGCTGGCGGAGCGGCTCGGCGTGACGTTGATCTTCGTGGACGAGGATCCGCTGCTCGTCGCGGTCCGGGTGGCCTCGGCCGCGTCCCGGCCGGACGCAGCCCGTACGCAGCTCGTGGCCCGCTGTGCCACCCGGCTGGCCGACACGGGCGCCTCGGCGCGGCGGGTGCTCGGGGTGCTGAACGCGGAGCTGCCCGGCACGTCGGTGGCCTTCCTCGACCGGTACGGTCAGTCGCTGGCGGGCCGCAGGGACGCCGCCGGGGACACCGTGCCGGGCCGCGCCCGGTGGTCGGCCGAGGTGGCGGTGCCCGACCTGGACGGCGGGGTGCTGGGGACGCTGGTGGCGGCCGGGACGTCGCGCGGGCCGGGCTGGCCTGCGGTGGTGCGTACGGTGCTGGGGCTGGCGGTCGCGCCGCTGACGGCGTGGGCGGCGCAGGAGCGGCTGCGCGCCTCCCGCGACTTCGCGCTGCAGGCGTCGCTGGCCGAGAGCCTGATGGCCGAGGCCGCGGGCGCGCACCCGGACTCGGCGGCCGAGGTCGGGCCGGGGATCGCCGAACCGGAGGGCACGGCGGACGAAGAGCCGACCGAGGAGCCGGATGAGGAGACGGCAGTGGGGACTGCTGGGGGGACGGCGGTGGGGACTGCCGGGGCGACGCGTACGGGCGCGATCGAAGGGACGAAGGCGGGCGCGATCGAGGGGGCGCGGGCGGGCGCGATCGCGCTGGGCTGGCCCGTACGCGGCCCGCTCACCGCCTACCAGGTCCGCCCCGTCGCCGAACCGGGTGAGGACGTCCCGGCCCGCGCGCTCATCACGGCTGCCCTGGGCGAGGTCCCTGTGCTGGCCCGCGGCGGCGGCTGGGCTGGCTGGTCCGCGCTGGGCCCCGCCGAGCTGGCCGAGCGCCTGATCCGCTGCCTGCGTACGCTGCCCTGGCCGTGCGCGGGCGGCGTGGGCGCGCAGGGCGAGGGCCTGGACGTGGCCGAGGAGTCGCTGCTCGGGGCCCAGGCGGCGGCGTACGTGGCGGGCGCGGGCACGGTGGCCCGCGCC
>NZ_BAAAZP010000073.1:0-17972 GCF_039536965.1 Nonomuraea antimicrobica
CGCGATGGCCTTGGCGGTCAGCGGGTTGTCACCGGTGATCATGACGGTCCGGATGCCCATGCGCCGCATCTCGTCGAAGCGCTCCCGCATGCCCTCCTTGACCACGTCCTTGAGGTGGATCACGCCGAGCACGCGGCCCCTCTCCGCGACCACCAGCGGGGTGCCGCCGGAGGCGGAGATGCCGTCCACCAGGTCGCCGACCTCCTCGGTGGGGTGGCCGCCGGCGTCGCGCACCCACTTCATCACCGCGGTCGCGGCACCCTTGCGCACCTGCCGACCGTCCAGGTTCACCCCCGACATGCGGGTCTGCGCGGTGAACGGCACCCACTCGGCGTGCGCCAGCTCGCCCGGCCGGCGCTCGCGCAGGCCGTGGCGCTGTTTGGCGAACACCACGATCGAACGGCCCTCCGGGGTCTCGTCCGCCAGGCTGGACAACTGGGCCGCCTCGGCCAGGTCGGCCTCGCTGACCCCCTTCACAGGGACGAACTCGGCCGCCTGACGGTTGCCCAGCGTGATGGTGCCGGTCTTGTCCAGCAGCAGCGTGGACACGTCCCCGGCGGCCTCGACCGCCCTCCCCGACATGGCCAGGACGTTGCGCTGGACGAGACGGTCCATCCCGGCGATGCCGATGGCCGACAGCAGCGCGCCGATCGTGGTCGGGATCAGGCAGACCAGCAGTGAGATCAGGACGACGCCGGTGACACCGTTCCCGTCGAGGGCGAGGGAGTCGGGCACGCCGGGGTTGGTGAGCTTGGAGTAGATCGCCAGGGGCTGCATGGTGACGGTGGCGACCAGGAAGATGATCGTCAGGGCGGCCAGCAGGATGTTGAGCGCGATCTCGTTCGGCGTCTTCTGCCGGTTCGCGCCCTCCACGAGGGCGATCATCCGGTCGACGAAGCTCTCGCCGGGCTTCTGGGTGATCTGGACGATGATCCGGTCGGAGAGCACCTTCGTGCCGCCGGTGACGGCGGAGCGGTCGCCGCCGGACTCGCGGATCACGGGGGCCGACTCGCCGGTGATCGCCGACTCGTCCACGCTCGCGATGCCCTCGACCACGTCGCCGTCGCCGGGGATGACCTCTCCGGCCTCGACGATCACGTGGTCGCCCTGCTGGAGCTCCGGCGCCCTGATGTCCTCCCACCGGGTGGGGTCGGCCGGGTCGGCCAGCCTGCGGGCCTGGGTGTCGGTCTTGGCCTTGCGCAGGGTGGCGGCCTGCGCCTTGCCGCGGCCCTCGGCCACGGCCTCGGCCAGGTTGGCGAAGACGACGGTCAGCCACAGCCACACCACGATGGCCCAGGCGAAGAACGACGGGTCGGTGACCGCCAGGACGGTGGTGAAGACCGCGCCGATCTCGACGATGAACATGACGGGGTTGCGCCACAGCGTGACCGGGTTGAGCTTCTTCAGCGCGTCCGGCAGTGAGGTGATGAGTTGCCTGGGGTCCAGCAGTCCGCCGCCCACGCGGTCGTCGCGCTTCGGCGCGGGAGCTTGACCCGGCGTCGCTTCGAGCACGGGGGTTGACATATCAGGACAATCCTTCTGCGATGGGGCCGAGCGCGAGGGCCGGGAGGAAGGTGAGGGCGACCAGGATGATCGTCACGCCGACGACCATGCCGACGAACTGCGGCCGGTGGGTCGGCAGCGTGCCCGCGCCCTCGGGGACGGGCGACTGCGCCGCCAGCGAACCGGCCAGCGCCAGCACCAGGATGATCGGCAGGAACCGGCCGAGCACCATGCACAGGCCGAGCGCCACGTCGTACCAGGGGGTGTTGACCGTGATGCCCGCGAAGGCGGAGCCGTTGTTGTTGGAGGCGCTGGTGAAGGCGTAGAGGACCTCCGACAGGCCGTGCGGGCCCGAGTTCAGCATGCTCGCGCGCTGCTCCTCCGACCCCATGGCGAACGCCGTGCCGATCAGCACCAGCACCGGGGTCACCAGGAAGTACAGCGACGCGAGCTTGATCTCGCGCGCGCCGATCTTCTTGCCCAGGTATTCGGGCGTGCGGCCGACCATCAGCCCGGCCACGAACACCGTGATCACCGCCAGGATCAGCATGCCGTACAGACCGGCGCCGACACCGCCGGGCGCGACCTCGCCGAGCATCATGTTGAACAGCGTCATCATGCCGCCGAACGGCGTGTAGGAGTCGTGGAAGGAGTTCACCGCGCCGGTGCTGGTCAGCGTGGTGGAGGCGGCGAACGTCGCCGAGTTGGAGATGCCGAACCGCACCTCCTTGCCCTCCATCGCCGCGCCCACGGCCTGCGGCACGGTCGCGTTGCCGCTCAGCTCGAACACGTTGGTGAGCAGAGTGCTGGCCAGCGCGATCACGCCCATCACGGCGAGGATCGCGTACCCCTGACGGACCTGGCCGACCATCCTGCCGAACGTACGCGGCAGCGAGAACGGGATCGCCAGGATCAGGAAGATCTCCAGCCAGTTCGTCCACGTCGTCGCGTTCTCGAACGGGTGGGCCGAGTTGGCGTTGTAGAAGCCGCCGCCGTTGGTGCCCAGCTCCTTGATGACCTCCTGCGAGGCCACCGGCCCGCCGGTGATCGCCTGGGTGCCGCCGGTCAGCGTGGTGACCTCGTGGACGCCGGAGAAGTTCTGGACCAGCCCGCCGGCGACCAGCACCAGAGCGCCGACGAACGCGATGGGCAGCAGGATGCGGATCGAGCCGCGTACCAGGTCCACCCAGAAGTTGCCGATCGTGTCGGCCCTGCGCCGGGCGAAGCCGCGCACCAGCGCGATCGCCACGGCCATGCCGACCGCGGCCGAGACGAAGTTCTGCACGGCCAGGGCGGTCATCTGGGTCAGGTGGCCCATCGTGGACTCGCCCGAGTACGCCTGCCAGTTGGTGTTGGTGACGAAGCTGATCGCGGTGTTCCACGCGATGTGGTCGGTGACCGGCTCCATGCCCAGGCTCAGCGGCAGCTTGTCCTGGAGGCGCTGGATGCCGTACACGACCAGGATCGAGATCACCGAGAAGGCCAGCAGGCTGCGCGCGTAGACGCCCCAGCTCTGCTCGGCGTCGGCGCGCACGCCGAGCAGCCGGTAGATACCGCGCTCGACGGGGTTGTGCCGGGTGCCGGAATAGACCCGGTACATGTAGTCGCCGAGCGGTCTGTGCACCAGAGCCAGCGCGACGATCAGGGAGACGATGAAGATCATCCCTGCCGCGGTCATGCTCATCAGAAGCGCTCCGGGAACAGCAGGGCCACCACCATGAAGACCACCAGTCCGGCGGCCACGATCAGACCGGTGGCGTTGACGGCGCTCACAGCCGCTCCACCGCCTTCACGACCAGCCCGAAGATCGCGAAGATCACGATCGTCAGGGCGACGAAGATGACGTCAGTCATCCCCACTCCTCAGTTCGAAGATGAGAGCGCGGCCGCCCTTGGTCGGGTGACCGCCTCACAAGCAAACGATGAGGAATGGGGAGTTTTGTCGTTCTTGACGTACTTCATACGGCTGTGGCGTGAATATTGACGGCCTTCCTACACGTGCCGCCGCTGGGACCGAGGCGGGCGCGTCCGCCCCGTGACGGTCCTTGACGTCCTCACCACGAGGAGCAGTGGTGCAGAGCCAGTTAAGGCGGGACGTGCTCGTCGTGCAGAGCGCCGAGCTGAGCCGTATGTACGCGGCCGGGGAGGTGGGCGAGGACGCCCGCCGCCGCCTCCAGCGTTGTCTCGACCGGCAGGACCTGCGCTTTACCGAGGAGTAGGGCCTGACGCGACGCCCCTCGGCCCGCCCCTCGGCCCGCCCCCCGGCCGGCCCGTCGGCCCGCCCGTCGGCGCGTCCGTTGACGCGGAATTCACGCGCCAGGAAGGCGTCAAAATCCTTGTCCCCGGATTTCGGCCCTGGGAATAGTGGGGTGGTCGACCGAGGAGCGGAGGGGGGAAATGACGGTGGAAGCCCGCCGCAGCGCTGCCTGCCGTCTCACATGCCTTCCGCCCGGTCGATGGCGTGTCCCCTGAACCCCGGGACACGCCCGTTCCGGCGCAGGGCCGAGCAGCCCGCGCCACCACACCGCGAACCGCGGTGTTCCCGGGGCCTCCCGCCACGCGAACCGCCGGATCAGGCGCACAAGGATCCGGCGGACGCCGGCGGGAGGCCCCTTCCGTACGGGACCACCTGTGCCCGTCCCTCATTGAAGAAGGGTCCATGACCACACCACAGTCCCTTGTCCCCGCGGCGGTGAGCACCGCCAGGAAGGAACTCTCTCTGCTGGCCGCCCCTTGCCCTCGCCTACCCTCGGGCGGCGGCGGAGCCGGGCGATCGGCTCGCTTCCCGCACCGCGGCGCCGGCCGCCGACGAGGTCTGGATGAGCGCGTTCGTCCGCTGGGCGCGCGAGCAGGCCCCGCTGCGCCGCCTGGCGCTGACCGCGACGGCGGAGTTCCTGCACACGCGGCTGACCGCGAGGGTCGGCACAGCGGCCGAGAGCCGGCGGGTGGCCGAAGCGGTGCTCGTCCGTGCCGACGACCCCGGTGACCTGCTCGGCTACCTGCTCGCGCGCTATGGCCGCTCGATCCCGAAGCCGATCAAGCAGGCGGCGGGAGAGGCCGCCGCGCGGCTGTACGACGAGCACGCGCTGGCCGTCCACGACACGCCGGACGCCGCGATGCGCTTCGCCGAGGTGATCGCCCTGACCCACCCCAAGCCGGTGGGCAAGGTCCAGAACGACGTCTTCCAGTACGCCGCCCAGCGGCTCAAGCGCGCGACCCCCGTTCCTGAGTCGCTGGTCACCCTGCGTTCCCGGGCCGAACTGCTGACCGTGCCCGCGGGCAGGCGGGCGCGCATGCTGGACCGCTCCGACCTGCCGGAGTTGTTCGCTCGCGCCGCGATGGGGTGGGAGCAGGTGGCGTCCTGGCTCGGCGGGCAGATGAGCGACAAGGCGTGGGCGGCCGTGCTGCCGTCGATGAGCTACCGGCAACGGCTCGCCTGCCTGCGCGGTTTCGAGTCCGCGGGCCTGGCCGCCGAGGTCGCCGACTGGGTCGGCGCCGACCTCGCCGACGCCGCGTCGGTGGCGCGGGGCAGGGCGCTGCCGTGACCGTTCCGGGCCACGAGCACGTCATCACCAACGTCAACGACGGTTGGTTCGCCGCGATCCCCGCGGTCGAGCGGGCGCGGGCCGCCGCCTGGCCGTTCGAGGAGGAGACGCATGTCCAAGCGGTCCAGTAAGAAGCGCGGTCGCCGCAGGAAGAAGGCCAATCACGGCCACAAGCCCGGCAACCGCTGACCGGCCAAGGCTCCGGCGTCACCCGCCGGAGCCCCCTGCCGGGGTACCGCGTGGTCCTCCTGCCGTGAGGGGCGCCTCATGACGCCTGCCTCTGTTTCGGGCGCGCGGCCATCGTGCCTGCGGGGTCGGTGATGATGCCGATGACGTCCAGGTCGGCGATCATGGCGCGCAGCGCGGGCGCGGTGAGCAGCACCCAGGGCTGCTGCGTGCCGAGCACCCTGGCCAGCTTGAGCGGGGAGGTGAAGGCGACCGCCGTACGCTTGCCCGAGGCCGTACGGAACAGCCGCAGCGTCAAGGCGCACCCGCCCGCCTTGACCGGGACGCACAATCGGGGCTCTGACATGGCTTTCCTCCTGGAAGAGTCTTACCTGCCAGACGCTAGAGCGCCTCGGGCGGACGAGCGGCGATCGCTATGCGATCCGGACGCGCGGGCCGGAAATACTGATGGGAAATTGACGAGGCCCCGTCACGGGAGCCCATGAGGGCGGGTCGCGTCAAGCCGGTGCAGAGATTTCGGGGTTCGACGTATGAATGCCGTCAACGGTGGTTCCTGGGCCGAGCCCGGGGGGACTTCCATGTGAGGGATCAGCCCCGTCCCACTCAGGAAATCTCCACCGACCGGTCCGGCCTGGGCCGCCGTGGTGGCGTCGATGTCCTACCAGGACCGCCTCGCCCATCTGCGCGACTTCGACCGCGACGGGCTGCCCGGCGCGACCGCCCAGCAGGTGGCCGGGGAACTCGCCGCGCCCGCCATGGTGCTGCGCTCCGGGGTGACGCCGCTGGAGGTCCACGCCGCCCAGCGCGCGGTGCCGGGCTCGCGGTGGAGCCGGGCGCTGGCGGGCGCGCTGGAGCTGTCCCAGGCCAACGTGCCGGCGCTGCCGGGCCGCACGCTCGTGCTGATCGACCGGGACGATCTCCTGGCGGGCCCCGGGTACGGCGTCCTGACCAGGGCGGACGCGGTGACGGTGATCGGCGCGGCCATCGCCTGCCGAGCCGCCCGTGCGCAGATCGTGGTCCTGGGCGACGAGCTCACCCCGATACCCGTCCGGCAGGGGGAACCGGTGAAGGACGTGCTCGCCCGGCTCGGCGAGGCAGGCGGCGGTCCGGCGAGCCCGGCTCAGGCCATTCGCGCGTACGCGCCGGGGCACGACCGGGTCGTCCTGCTCACCCATCCCGACCGGGCGGTCGAGGCCGCCGAGGTGGTCACGGGCCCGAGCCGGGAACACGTGATCACGAGCGTCACCGGCGGCTGGTTCGCGGCCATCCCGCACGTCGAGATGGCCCGTACGGCGGACTGGCCCTTCTGACCCCGAGGCCGCGCCTGTGCCGGGTCGCCCAGGTGGCGTGGGCGGACGCGTGCTGTCAGGCGTTGACGGGTTTGCCGATGGCGCTGCCCGCCAGCCATTCCTCCCAGGTCTTGGTCCACGGCGTCGGCCCGTTGCCGAACTCGAGCTTGCGCGACGTGCCCGTGACCTCGATGATGTCTCCGCGCTGGGTGAACTTGTAGAACCAGTGCGCGTCCGACGGGCTGGCGTTCACGCAGCCGTGGCTGACGTTGCGGCGTCCCTGGTCGCCGGTCGACCAGGGGGCCGAGTGGAAGAACATGCCGCTGTAGGTCAGCCTGACGTTCCACTTGGTGCGGTGGAAGTACAGCCCGGGCCGGCCGATGGTGGCCGAGTCCATGAGCGTGGTCGGGGCCTTCTCCTGGGCGATCATGATGCCGGACCAGCTCTCGTCGCCGCGCTTGCCGAGGCTGACCGGGATGGTCTTGACGACCTTGCCGTTCTCCCGTACGACGGCTTCGTGGGACTTGCTGCGGATCTTGGTGGTGTGCTTGGGGCCGACGGTGAAGCTCAGGGTGCGGTCCTTGGTGCCCCACAGGTTGCGTCCGATCCGCAGCCCGGCCAGGTGGGCGACCACCGTGACCTGCTGGCCGGTCGGCCAGTACTCGCGCGGCCTGAACTGCACCTCCCGGTCGCTGACCCAGCTCCACGCGCCCATGACGGGCTTGGACATCTGCACGACCAGCGAACGCTCGACCGCCGCCCGGTCGGCCTGGGTGGTCACCGGCTTCGACAGCATGAGCTGGATGGGCATCCCGACGCCGACCTTCTCGCCGTCCAGCGGCGACATGCCGGTCTCCAGCACGTTCTTCGGCTTCAGCGTGGTGAACTTGGACTGCGCCAGGACCGGCTTGCCGTCCAGGCCGGTGGCCTGCGCGCGCACCGTGTACGCCGTCGCCGGCTTCAGCGGCCAGGTGGGCCGCCACGTCCCGTCCGCGCCGGTGGTCCCGCTGACCTGGCGTCCCTTGGTGTCCGCGACGGTCAGCCCGGTGACCTTGCCGTCGCTGACCTTGACGCTGATCGAGGCGTCGGGGGGCACCTTGGTCGTGCCGTTGGCGGGGGCGATGGACAGCTTGGCCGCCTGGGCGGGCAGCGGCGGCTGCGCGGGCGGCGGGTTCGGGCCGCCCGAGGTGCAGCCCACGGCAAGAAACAGCACTGCCGTGAACGTGCTGACGACTATGGTCCCGCCGTTCCGCATCTCGATGACTCCAGTCCCCGACAAATCGGCATATTTCAGGCTAAGCACCCTGTTGATAGTACGGAGAGTGTTATCCCCCTACGGAGCGTAACTATGCGGGGATGTCGTGATTGGTGGCAATCGGCGTGATCCGCCCGGCTACCGCGGCGATGCTGGAAGAGCGGCCTCGTGCCGATCGCGGCCCACCGGACCCACCTGGGAGGAGAGCTTGAGCATGCGCGAATGGATCGGGCTGTACTACCCGCACGTCCATTTCCGGGACGAGAGGTGGCTGAAGCTGACCGCGCTCTACTGGGACCGGCTCTACCGCTTCGACGCCGACGACCACGAAGACTCCTTCCCGGTCATCTTCGGGGCCGAGGTGGGGCTGGTCGCGCACGGGTTCGTCAGGCCCGCCGTGCCCCGCCGGCGTCACGTGGAGGCGGCGGCCAGGCGCCTGCTCAAGGCGCTCGACGGCGTCGACCTGTCGCGTTACGCGTACCCGCGGTTCGAACGGCACGAGTTTCCGGGTCTCGAAACGGGACTGGCGGAATGGAAGACCTCACCACAGCTCGTCGAGCGGCTGTCCAAGATGGACCTCGCCACCCGGTCGCCCGCCGCGCCCGGGCGGATTCAGCTCCACATGAGTCTCGCCAGCGCCTACCTGCTCCTGCTCGGGTCACTGGCCGCCCCCGCCTACGGCGCCGCCCCGCTGACGGACGACGCGTTCGACCTGACGGTGTCGGGGCTCGGGGCGCGGCGGCTGGTGGCGGGCGTACTCAACCGGCCCGCGCCCGAGGCGGCGGCCGGCGAGCGGGCCGCGCTTCTGGTCAACCTGTCCGTGGCGGCCGTGCTCCCACGGGACATCGAAGAGATCTCCGTGGACCGGATCGTCGACTTCCGGCACCGGTACGCCGGGGAACGCGCCAGGTTCAGGGACGCGGTGGACGCCATGGTCGCCGAGAGCACCACGCTCGGCGACATCCGGGACCAGGCCATCCTGCTCGACCACCTGCGCTCGCGCTTCGAGACCCGGATCCAGCCCGCCCTCGACGACCTCCAGCGCGCCATGCGCGGCCGGGGCATGGAGACCCTGTGGGGTGCGATCAACGTGCAGGCGGCCGCGCCGCCGGTGGCGACCGGCGCGCTCGCGGTGCTGGCGACCCAGCCGTCCCCCGCGCAGGCCGCGGCGATCGGCCTGGGCGGGTTCGCGTTCGGCGTGTGGGCGGCGGCGCTGCAACGGCGGCGGCTGCGGGACCAACTGCTGCGCGAGTCCCCGATGACGTACCTGCACCAGTTGCACGAGGGGCTCGATCCGCTCGGACTGGCCGAACGCGTGCGCGCCGCCGCGCGGCGGCTCGTGCCCGCGCCACGTGCTCCGCGCAAGGGGCTGGGCGGGAAGGGGCCGAAGTCGCCCTGAGCGGACGTCGCGGCGTGCCGCTTCGGGCGCGTGGCGCGGACCGGGGGGCCCGTGGCGCGGACCGGGGGGCCCGTGGCGCGGACCGGCCCGGAGGCGTGAGCGGCATCCTGTTGCGTGGCGGAAGTCCGGTTTCTCGGTGGGTTCACCTTCGCGACAGCCGTGAGAAACCTGGGCCTCCTCCGGTGTACGCCTCTCGCCTCATGGTTCGCGGTCACAACACCCCGAGGCAGCCCATTGCCCCCTCACTTGTAACCGGCGGTCGAAAGCCTTTTCTCCCGCACCAGTGCAGAGCACTCCCAGGAGGCGTGCGGATGCCCGTAGAACACTTTCGAAACGCGTTGCCTCGGCGGATCGTGCTGCTCCTGTCCGCCGTCGTACTGGCCTTCGCCGGGAGCGGCGTCCTTGCCATGCCCGCGAGCGCGTCGGTCGCCGCGGTGCCCACCCGGATCCTCATTCCGGCCATCGGGGTGAACGCGCCCGTCGGACAGGTCGGGCTCCAGCGGTCGGGCGCCATCGAGGTGCCGCCGCTCTCCCCGCGCAACCTGACGGGCTGGTACAAGTACGGCCCGCCCCCGGGAGAGGCCGGACCCGCGGTGATCGTGGGACACGTCGGCACGAGGCGGGGCCCGTCGGTCTTCGCCCGGCTGCGCGAACTCCGTCCCGGCCACACGATCACGATCGAGCGGTCGGCGGGCGGGCCGGTGACGTTCACCGTGGACCACTCCGAGCAGGTGCCCAAATCGCGGTTTCCGACCGGGCGGGTTTACGGGGACGTGCCGTTCGCGGCGCTTCGCCTCATTACCTGCGCGGGGGTGTACAGCAGAAAAACAGGAAGCCACACCGACAATTTGATCGTCTACGCAACGGCCGGCTCCCAGGGAAATTCCTGAGCACTCTCTTCGCTAGAGGTATTGATATGAATGGCGCGTCCACCGTCCGCCGGCAGCGCGGGCGGAGGCACATCCGGTGGCTTCTGGTTATCGCACTCGTGCAATTGTTCACGGGCGGCGTGGCGACCGTGGCGGCGGTCGCGGCGACGTCCGGCCCCGGCCCGCGGGAGGTGACGGGCGGCACGCTGCGCTGGTCGGTCAGCGACGGCCTCGCCGACGAGCACGTACGCGTCGCCCTGTCGGGCGGTGTCGTGCAGGACGGTACGGGCCGCTTCGTCTTCTCCATGGTCGACGGCGAGTACGACACCGGCACCGGCACGGCCACGGCGAAATACGGCGGCAGCGTCACCATCGTCCGCGGGCAGAGCAGCCTGGTCGTCTCCGACCCCGAGATCGTGGTCCACGGCGGCGAGTCGACGTTACGCGCCGAGCTGGCGTTCAGCGGCCCGCCCGCCCCGTCGGACCCGGCTCCCTCCGCCGGCCTGCCCAGCACGGCCCCGCCGACGGCCTCCGGCACCCCGGCCACGGAGCCCACCCCGGCGCCACCGGGCGCCACCGCGCCCTCGACCACGGCCGTGCCCTCGACCACCGCGCCGCCGGGCACCCCGTCCGGGGCTCCCACCGTCTCCGGCACGCCGAGCGGCTCCGTCACACCGCCGCTCTCCCCGACGCCGACTCCGCAGAGCCCGACCGCGACGGTGTCGGGCACCGTGACGCCACCGCCCGTCCCGCCGAGCGTCGCCGGCCCGACGCCGTCGTCCGAGCCGTCGCCGCCGACCGCGTACCCGACCTCCATGCACCTCGGCACCACCGACGTGGCCCTGCTGGCGCTCCAGCAGACGGACGTCAAGCGGCAGCAGCGGACCGTCGCCTGGACCGGCACCCCCACGGCCGTCAGCCGGCAGGTCGCCGACGCGATGTCCGGCCTGTTCGGCACGAGGGCCCCGCTCGCCCCCGTGGCCTTCAGCCTCACCTACGAGCAGGACGCGCTCGACGACCTCCTCACCGTGATCAGGGGCGACGCCGTGACCCCCTGCCCGAGCGGCAGCGGCACGTCCTCGCCCAGCCCGTCCCCCACCAACTGCGAGAGCGGCAGCCCGTCGCACACGCCCAGCTCGTCCCCGTCGCGCTCGCCCAGCACGACGCCGACCTCCACCAACTCGCCCACCTCGACCCCGACCTCGACGTCGACGCCGAAGAGGTCCACCCCGGCCACCAGGACGGTCTTCGAGTCGGTCACGCCGGCCGGTGGCGAGTCCGTCGACGACACCCTGCCCAAGACGGGCGACGGCTACGTGCTGCCGTTGCTGACCGTGGGCCTCGGCCTGATGGTCGGCGGCGGGATCACCCTGCGTGCCTCCCGCAGAGCCGGTTACCTGGGAGACGATCTGTGACGACCGCCGAGCACGCCACCTTGGCGAAGGAGGAGCCGGAGGTCTGGGAGCCGCGCCGCCTGCGGGTGGCGCGGCTCGCCGGTGAGCTGATGCTCACCTGCGGGGTGCTGCTGGTGCTGTTCGCCGCCTACGCCGTGTACGGCAAGGCGTGGGAGATGGACAACGAGCAGCGCGAGCTGGGGGCCGAGCTGGACCGGCGCTGGGCGTCCGGGGCGGAGGCCCCGGTGTCCGGCCAGCCGATGGCCAGGCTGCACATCCCCAAGCTCGACCGGCGGTGGGCGGTGACCGAGGGCGTGACGCAGGCGGACCTCCGCAAAGGGCCCGGTCACTACCCCCGTACGGCCCGGCCGGGCGAGATCGGGAACGTCGCCGTCGCGGGCCACCGGATCTCCTCGGTGTTCTGGGACCTCGACCGGCTGCGCAAGGGCGATGCGATCGTGGCCGAGACCAAGACCGGCTGGTACGTCTACCGCGTCGTACGCGAGCGCGTGGTGCCCCCCACCGCCGTCGAGGTCGTCGCGCCGAATCCCGACCACCCGGACGATCCGCCCGCCAAGGCCATGCTCACGCTGACCACCTGCAACCCCAAGTTCCAGAACTACCAGCGGCTGATCGTGCACGCCGAGCTGGTGGAGGAGCGGGCCAAGTCCGAGGGCAGGCCGGCGGCGTTGAAGAAGGGACGCGCCTGATGTACGCGTGGATCTGGCGCCGCCTGCCCGGCCGCCTGCCGGTGCGGGTGGCGCTGGCGGTCGCCCTGGCCGCAGGGGTGCTGGCGGTGCTGTGGTTCGGGATCTTCCCGCTGGTGGACGGCCTGCTCAACCTGGAGGACGTCACCGTGGAGCAGCCGCCGGACCGCGAACCCCTTCAGTACGCCCCGTGACCCCGTAGCACGGCCCCGACCGTCTTCCACAGGATGACCAGGTCTCCGGTCATCGACCAGTTCTCCACGTAGTAGAGGTCGAGCCGGACGCTGTCCTCCCACGACAGCTCGGCCCGGCCGCTGACCTGCCACAGCCCGGTGAGCCCCGGCCGCACCAGCAGCCGCCTGGCCACGTGCCGGGGATACTGGGCCACCTCCGACGGCAGCGGCGGGCGCGGCCCGACCAGGGCCATCTCGCCCTTGACCACGTTGAGCAACTGGGGCAGCTCGTCCACGGACCACCTGCGCAGCCACCGTCCCGCCCGGGTCACCCGCGGGTCCCGCCGGATCTTGAACAGGACGGAGTCCTTCTCGTTGCGCCCGTCCAGCCGGGGCCGCTCCCGCTCGGCGTTCACCACCATCGAGCGGAACTTGTAGAGCGTGAAGATCCGGCCGTTCCTGCCGACGCGCGCCTGCCTGAAGATCGCCGGTCCCTGGCTGTCCAGCCGGATCCAGCAGGCGACGACGGCGAACGCGGGCAGCAGGACGATCAGCGCGGCCAGGGCGAGCAGGCGTTCCACGAGGTCTTTGACGCCGCGCCGCGGTCCGGCCAGCTCGGGCTCCTCGACGTGCAGCAGCGGCAGCCCGGCGACCGGCCTGGTGTGGATGCGCGGCCCGGCCACGTCGGTCAGTGAGGGGGCCACCACCAGGTCGACGCCGGTGCCCACCAGCTCCCAGCCCAGCTCGCGCAGCGCGTCGGGCGAGATCCCGGCCGCCGAGACGACCATGACGATGTCGGCGCCGACCAGCGAGGCGGTCTCCAGGATCCGCTCCGTGGAGCCGACGACCGGGATGCCGGGCAGGGCGGACATGCCAGGCAAGGCGGATATGTCGGGCAGGGTGGATATGTCAGGCAGAGGGGAGACGCCGGGCAGGCACGCGCCCACGACGTCGTAACCGGCGTACGGCTCGCGCCTGAGCCGGCCCAGCAGGTGCAGCACGTGGTCCTCGGTGCCCACAAGCAGCACCCGGTGCGACCACGCGGCGCCCTCCCTGCGGCGCCGGTGCAGGAACTTGCGCGCCAGCAGCCGCGCGGCCAGCATGCCCACGGTGCCGAGCGGCCAGGTGATCGCCACGAAGCCCCTGGCCAAGGGCAGGTCGGCGACGTAGCAGCCGATGGCGACGAAGGCCGCCACGTTCAGGCTGCCCGTCGCGACCCTGCGGTACTCGTCGGTGCCGTGGCCGAGGACCTTGCCGTCGTAGCAGCGCATCTGCTGCAGCGCGAACAGCCAGGCGACCACGAAGGCCGCGCCGACCACCGCGTACGGAACCCCCGCGATGACCGGCGGCTGCCAGCCGAACCTCCCGAAGTACCCTGAGACCACGGCCAGGCAGATCACCAGGAGGTCGCACCAGAACACGTGACGCCGGTAGCGGGTCACCCAGTCCGTCCTGGCGATCGGGCCGCCGACCGACACGTCGAGCGTGGTGCTCATGCGTTCACCGCAGTGCCGCGACCAGGGATCGGTAGAGGTCCTCCGTGTTCGCGGCGGCGGACTCCCACGAGTACTCGCGGAACAGCCACTCCCGCCGCGACTCCGCGGCGGCGCGCTCGGCGTCCAGGTCACGCAGGACGAGCCCGAGTTGCGCGGCGAGGGCGCCGGAGTCGCCGGGCGGGAAGAACCGCGCCGCGGGGGAGAGGGGGGCGAGCAGGTCGGTGTGGCCGCGGATCTCGCTCAGGACCAGCGGCAGGCCGTGCGACATCGCCTCCAGGACGGTCAGCGGCATGCCCTCGGTCCACGACGGTTGCACGTACACGGCGGCGTGCTCGTAGAGCGCGGCGAGGTGCTCGCCGTAGGCGTAGCCGATCATGCGGATCCGCGGGTCGGCGGCGGCCAGGGAGTGCAGCAGGGCCACGTGCTCGCCGGTGAAGGCCGAGCCGCCCACGACGGCCAGGTCCATGTCCCCCGGCAGCTCGCGGAACGCCCTGATCAGCACGTCCACGGCCTTGTCGGGGATGAGCCGGCCGACGAACAGGGCGTACCGTCCCGGGCGCAGGCCGTACTCCTGGATGAGGGAGGCGGGCGGGGACGACTGGGGCGCCTCCACGCCGTTCGGGATGTAGACGGTGGTCCCCGGGCGGGTGCGGCCGTACTCCTCGGCGCTCAGGCGGGAGACCGCGATCACCGCGTGCGGCACGCGCTCGCTCGTCCACCGGGCCGTACGCAGCACCGAGCGGGCGGCCCTGCCCCACTTCTGCCCGCGGTCGTCGTGGCCGTGGATCGTCTGCACGACGCGGACCCCGGACAGGTAGCGGGGCAGCGGCGCGCACAGGCCGGGGCCGAGTGCGTGGTAATGCACGATGTCGGGGCGCTCGCGCATGGCCGCCAGCGTCGACAGCGCGCTGTGCACGATGGCGTCCATGTGCTTGGTGCCCACCGTGGGCAGGTGGCGCAGCCGTATGCCGTTGAAGGACGGCAGGCGCTCGGGAACGTAGTTGGTCCTGCAGAAGACGGTCACGTCGTGCCCGCGCGCCGCCAGCCGGCGGCCGAGCTGAGCCACGTGGTGCTCGATGCCGCCGAAGGTCGGCGGGAGCCCACGCTGCCCGATCATGACGATTCGCAAAGGGTGACGGCCCGGCGGCTGATCGGCGCGGGACTCTGGCTGCTGTGTGGCGCGCATGCCGGCTCCAACCAGTCGCTTACACGCTTCCGGCGTGGACGCTAGGGAATTGCGGAATGGGACAAAAGGGGAGTCGGCCGTTTTTCCTCGTTCTTCACCCCTGGTTTTCTCCGGCGACGCGCGGAAACCGCGGGGGAAAAGGGGCGAACCTGCTGTTTACCCGAGGTTCACAGAAGTCCCTTTTGGCGTTGATTCGCCGCATACTACAGCGAGGGCCGGATCGGGGCTATAAAGGGCTGTCCATTGGGTGGTGCCCTGCTGGGGAGGCTGGAATGGGTGTCCTCTTATCCTCTTTTCCTACTAGGTTTACCGGCATTGCTGCCTTGATCGCCACCATGGCGGCGGCTCCGGTCTCGCCTCCGGACACGACCGTCACGGGACCGGACGCCCACAGCGTGTGGAAGCCCGGCGCGATCGACTTCCGGGGCGGGGCGACGGACGACACCGGGGTGGGCGAGGTCTGGGTGGCCATCCAGGACCGCGTCTCGCGGCTGTGGTGGCGGGCCGACGGCACGTGGGGCGCGTACGCCAGGCACGCCGCGAACCTCTCCGCGGACAGGACGGCGTGGGACTGGCGCTGGCAGGCCACGGCGGCCGGAGACTTCGGCATCCAGGTAACCGCCAAGGACACCGGCGGCACCGCCGACCCCACGCCGGCCTGGCGGCCGTTCTCCGTGGACGCGGTGGCGCCGGACGCCACCATCGACGTCCCGCCGATCCAGGACGAGGTGTACGGCCGCCGTCCGCTGACCTTCTCCGGCACCGCCACCGACGACCGCGGAGTGGGCGAGGTGGCCGTCGCGGTCAAGGACATCGACAGCGGGCAGTGGTACCGCCCCGACGGGACCTTCGGCGACTACGTCCAGCACGCCGCGGCGCTCGCCCGCCCGGGGACCACCGCCACCACCTGGTCGTTCGGCTGGACGCCGCCGCGCGGGGGCAGGTTCTCCCTTCAGGTGGTGGCCAAGGACCGCACCGGGCAGCCCGACCAGGACCTGCCCTTCCGCCGCTTCGACGTCGACACCGCCCACCCGGACACCGTGATCGGCAGCCCGGCGGGTCTGGACACCGTACTGGAGCGGTGCAAAACGCTCCGCTTCACCGGCACCGCGTCGGACGACCACGGCGTGAGCGGCCTGTGGGTGGCGATCCAGGACTTCCACACCAGGGCGTGGCTCAGGCCCGACGGCACCTGGGGGGACTACCAGCGCTACGTCGTCGCCGTCGACCGTCCTGGCTCGCCCACCACGACGTGGTCCTACAGGTTCACCCCGCCCGCCAAGAAGGGCAAGTTCGTCGTCCAGTTCGGCGCCGTCGACCGGGTCGGCCTGGTCGACCAGAGCAAGCCCTTCCACCGGGTGGAGGTGCAGCGGCCTTGGTGAGGGTCCTGCACGTCACCGGCGCGGGGCGCAGTGGCAGCACCCTCCTGGGCAGCATGCTCGGCCAGATCCCGGGCTTCTGCAACGTGGGCGAGGCCGGCTACCTGTGGGAGCGAGGGCTGGCCGCGGGCGGCGCGTGCGGCTGCGGGCGGCCCGTTCGCCTGTGCCCCGTGTGGAGTGCGGTGCTGGAGCGGGCGTTCCCCGAGCTGGACGAGCTGGCCGAGCTGGCGCGCAGGCACCGGGCGGCGACGCGCGGTTGGCGGGTGATGGCGGCGGCCCTGCCCGGCCACGCCGTGCCCGCGCCGGGCGACCACCTGCGGCTGCTCGCCCGGCTCTACCGGGCCCTGGCCGAGGTGACGGGGTGCGCGGTCGTGGTCGACAGCACCAAACCGGCGCCCTACGGCCATCTCCTCGCGCGCACGCCGGACGTCGAGCTGAAGGTCGTCCATCTCGTACGCGACCCGCGCGCGGTGGCGTGGTCGTGGCAGCGCCGCAAGGCGGGCGAGGGCGCCGACGCGATGGCCGTGCGCCCGGCCTGGCAGAGCGCGCTGCTGTGGCATGCGGGCAACCGGGCCGCCGCCCGGCTGAGCGGGGACGACTACCTCCTGCTCCGCTACGAGGACCTGGTGGCCGAGCCCGAGCACTGGCTGCGCCGGGTCGCGCGCCTGGTCGGACACGCCGAGCCGGAGATCCCGGAGATCGACGCCGACGGGGTGCTGCTCCGGCCCACGCACACGGTCGCGGGGAACGTGGACCGGCACAGGACCGGCCGCACCCCGCTGCGCCTGGACAGCCAATGGGCGGGCGCGATGCCCGCGGCCACCCGGCGCCTGGTGGAGCTGCTGACGTTCCCGGCCGGACGACGATACGGGTACCACAGGTGAGCCCGCCCGCGCGCGTCCTCGCCGTGGTCTCGGCCGTGCTCCTGCTGCTGGCCTGCGCGCCGGTCCCGCCGGCGACGACCGGGGTTTCCGCCGCCTCCGCGTACGGGGCGCGGTTCGGCCTGAAGTGGAACGCGTACGAGCTGCCCTCCCGCTTCCGCGCGGCCGTCGCGGGCTACTCCGGCGGGCCCAGCTTCCACGACATCGTCTGGTGCGCCGTGGAACGGCGGCCGGGCAGCAGGACCTGGTCCCTGGAGGACAAGGTGGTGGACGACATCCTCGGCCGGGGGTACGAGCTGCTCATCCGCGTCAGGATCGGCTCGTGCTGGGCGAGCGGGCGTCCCGCGACCGACCGGGTACGGATCTCCCCCTCCTATCCCCCCACCGACCTCGGGCGCTACCAGGCGTTCGTCCGCGAGCTGGTCGGCCGGTACGCCAGGCGCGGCGTCCACCTCTACGCGGTGGAGAACGAGATCGACGCGGCCACATCCTGGGGGGCGGACCCGGCGGCCTACCGGCAGGTGGGACAGGCGGGCGCGCGGGCCGTCCGGCAGGCCGACCCGAAGGCGCGGCTGGTCGACCCCGGCCTGTCGAGCTCCAGCTACGGCCTGGCCATCGCCCGGCGACGCGCCGACGCGGGGGACACCGAGGCCGCGCTGACCTTCTACCGCGAGTTCTACCGGCGGCGGACCGGCCGCCGGTTCCCCGCGG